>JBJEPV010000215.1:0-4969 GCA_051881415.1 Candidatus Fimenecus sp. | reverse complement strand
GTAGTGGCGGGCTTCCACGCCCGCATAAAATCACATCAAAATCCGCGGGCGGGCGCGGAGACCCGCCCCTACAACGGGTCGTCGAGACGCCGACCCCTACGCACGCATTGTATTTTGCCCGTTCCGTGTATTCCCCCACAAACCCCCATTTGCCATTCAGCGCGAAAGGCAAATGCATATATCAGCAATTTGATTTGACAAACGCTTCAATATCCGCCGCTTCACAGCCGCCGACGCGGCGCGCGACTTCCTGCCCGTTTTTCACGAGCACCAATGTCGGTATGGACAAAATCCCGTACAGCTGTGCAAGTTCGCCGTTTTCGTCCACATTGATTTGCCCGACTTTTACAAGGTCGGTATTGGCTTCAAAATGCTCTAATTCGGGGTGCAGCATTTGGCAGGGGCCGCACCAATCTGCATAAAAATCCAGCAAAACGGGTTTCTCACTGGCGGACACCTCCGCTTGAAAATTGTTGAAAGAAATATTTACGATTGCCATTTTGGTTTCTCCTTTCGTTTCATTACCTATTATAGACTTTTCGCAAGTAAAAATGCGCGCTGTAAAGCTTCGCGTGAAACGGGTGCGCGGTCTGTGTTGTCCGCCAAAACCGTGCCGATGATTTCCGTATTCATCACCGAAAACGCGCGGCGCGTCTGCGATTCGATTACGGCTTGCGCTTCTTGGCCGTCATCGCCTGCCGATAACAGCAAAACCGCCTTTTTCGGCTTTGCAATCGGCTTTTCGATGCCGCGGCGAAACCGCGCGTTGTAAAATCGCTGAAAACGGTCAAATAACGCTTTTAACGGCGCGGGGTAGGAGAGCAGATATACAGGGCTTGCCACCACCACCAAATCCGCCTCGAAATACTTTTCCATAAATGCGTCCAAATCCTTTTTCGAGCACCCCTCGGACGCCTTGCAGTATCCGCAGTCATTGCAGGGCTTCGGCATTAAGTCAAACAGCCGTACGATTTCAACTTCATAGGTTTTAGGCAACCCCTTTAAGAACGCACCGCAAAGTTGCGCGGTGTGGCTGTTGCGTTTCGGTGAGCCGAATAAAAACAGTGCTTTCATTCCTCCAACAAGCTGTCGCAGAATTTGCAGACAGCTTTGCCTCCTTTTTCATAAAACAGATGCGGCACATAGGGTTCGGTATTCGTCACGCACCGCGGGTTGCGGCAACGGCGTGCGTCCGCGTTGTGTATCGGCGCGGGGCTTACCCCCGTGCGCATATTGAGCATCGTAATAATCAGCGCCATACGCGCATACATTCCGTATTCCGCCTGTTCAAAATATTTGGCGCGCGGGTCTTCATCGACCGCCACGGTGATTTCATCGACGCGCGGCAGGGGGTGGAGCACCACTAAATCTTCCTTTGCCAAACGCATTTTGGCTTCGTCCAATACATAGATGCCCTTTTGCGCTTCGTATTCTGCTTTGGATTTAAAGCGTTCCTGCTGAATACGCGTCATATACAGCACATCAAGCTCGCCGATGGATTTTTCCAAGCTGTCCGAAAAACTGTATGCACAGCCGCTTTCCTCTAAAATATCGAGCATATACTGCGGCAACTGCAATTCGGGTGTCGAAATCAGCACAAAACGGTTGTTTCTGTATTTTGACAGCGTTTTAATCAGCGAATGTACCGTTCTGCCGTTTTTCATGTCGCCGCAAAGCCCGACGGTTAAGCCGTCCAAGGTGCCTTTTTCAAAGGACAGCGTGACGACATCGGTCAAGGTCTGCGTCGGGTGCAAGTGCCCGCCGTCGCCCGCGTTGATAATCGGACTTTTGGAATAGAGCGACGCCGCAAGCGCCGAACCCTCCACGGGGTTGCGCATCACGATTAAATCCGCATAGCCGCTGACCACGCGCACCGTGTCCTTTAAGCTCTCGCCTTTGGCAACCGAGGCGTTCGAGGGGTTGTCAAACCCGATAATTTGCCCACCTAAGCGCAACATCGCGGTCTGAAAAGACATTTGCGTGCGGGTGGACGGCTCGTAAAAGAGCGTCGCCATAATTTTGCCGTGGCACGCGTCGGTAAAAATCGACGGGTGCGCCTTTATCATTTGCGCCAAGCGGATAATTTCCTGTAAATCGCTTTTGGAAATATCCTCTAAATCAATCAGGTTGTGTGTCTGCATATCTATCACTCCGTTTATATAGTATTTTAACAATTCTTGCCGAAAAATGCAATCCTTTCATACAAAAAGCGGCGTGCCGTAAGACCGGCACACCGCAGTTCTTATTTCTGTTCCAAACGCATTTTCACGCGCATATCCTCGCCGTAAAAGCGGCGCACTTGATAACAGCCCAATATGCGGGAGACAATGCGATTTGTATATTTGTCCTCCAACTCCGCAAAGGTCAGGTTTGTGTTGATGACGGTCGGCTTGCCGCAAAGCAGGCGCGTGTTTACGATATTGTAAAACGATGCCGTGACAAATCCCGTGGTGAATTCCGTACCGAGGTCATCTAAAATCAGCAAATCGCAGTCCAAAAGCATACTTTCGGTGTCCTCCTCGGCGGCTTTCCCGAAATGCTCCTTTTCCAAAGCGGAAAAGAGATTTTGCGCCGCGCCGTAGACCACGCCGTACCCTTTTTCAATCGCCGCCGCCGCAATCGCCAGGGAAAGGTGCGTTTTGCCGAGCCCTGTGTTGCCGAAAAACAGCAAACTCGGTGATTGTAAAGAAAATGTGTCTGCATAGCGCTTGCAAAAGCGGAGAACTTCCTCCATTTTCTGCCGCGGAATGACACCGCTGTGGTCGGGGGTATTCGGATAGTAAGACAGCGAAAAGCTGTCAAAGGTGCAAAGCTGCAACGGCGTTTTTGCAGACAACTCCCGAAATGCAATTTCCCGTAACAGCTTTTGGTAGCAGGCGCAGGGTTTGCCGTCTACCGCGCCGGTGTCCTCGCAGACGGTGCAAGTGTAATGCGGCTGTAAAAAATCCGCAGGAAAGCCGTTTTGCAAAAGCAGTTCTTTGCGCTTCTCTTGCAATTCCAAATTGTATTTTGCCAAATTGTGGATAATCTCTACGGCGTCCTTGCCTGCGCCGACGGCTTTGACGGCGGCGAGACCGGTTTGCGCCATTTCCCGTTCAATATCCAGAACCTGCGGACATTGCAGGAGAAATGCCGCTTTGTTCTGCGCCACTTGCTGTTCGGCTTTTTCGCGCCGCGCTTTCATCTCGGACGCGGCAAGCGCGTAAATTCGTTTTGCGTATCCCATTGTGTACCGCCTTTATGCTTGCGTTTCGCTTTCGTTCAATATGCGTTGTACGGCATCGTCCAAATCGTAGGAGCGTTTTTCCTGCTTGCTGTTCGCTGCTTTTGCCGCTTTGGTTTGGGCTTTCTGTGTGTCTACCGCGTCCGCGGAAATAAGCCCTGCCTCGTGCCAATTTTTGAGGATTTTATCCATATAGGCGAACGACAGCTTTCCCGTGCGTTCGGCGGTTTCCTCGTAGGCTTTTAAGATAAGCTCCATCGACAGCCCCATTTGTGCCCAAGAAAGCAAAAAATCGCTTTGCTTTTGCGTCGGGCGCGGGGTGGAAATTCCCGTTGCCGTGCGGAATTGCGCAAACAGGTGTTGTGCTTTTGTGTCATTTTGTATATAGTCGTTTGCATCGTCCAGCGTATTGATTTCGCGCTCTGCCCAAATTTTGCCGATGCGCAGAATATTTGCCGTAGCGCCTCTGCCGTGTTCGGCCAAATGCTGTACCAGCGTTAAAATGACCTCTTTTTTTAAGCCGTAGGTGTCAAACAGCGTTAAAAGCGTGGTTTGCATATCCAAGCCGATGGTGCGCCCCAAAATGCTTTGCGCCTCTGTAAACAGACTGCGCACGGTTTTGTCCTCACGCATACGCGCCGCAATTTGCTCCATTGTCGGCTTCGGAAATTCCGCCGCAGGCGAGGGGAGAGACACTTTTTTTTCGGTCGGTGCGGCTGTTGCCTGTTTTTCTGCCGCCGAATCCGTTTTCTGCGGTTTTCGTTCGGCTTTCGGTACATATTTGATGTTCCCCGTGTCATCGGTAAACAGCAAAATGCCCTTTTGCACCCAAAAATCCAACGCGTGCAGAACCTCGTCCGCCGTCAGCCCCAATGCCTCGGAAATCGCACTGACGCAAACAGCCCCGCTTGGATTTCGGAAAATCAAAAGCAGAGCTTTTACACTGTCGCCGGGTGCTTCGGCAAGATATGTATCGGCGACGCTTGCGGGAATGGCAAACATTGCGCCGTAACAATCGGGGTTGCATTTATACATGGTGGGAAAAACCCTTTCTTTCGGGAATCAAAATCAAATTTTCTTTTTGCAAAAGGCAGACATACAGCACTTTTCGCAGTCGGCCTTGCGCGCCGTGCAAACGGCACGCCCGTGCAACACGGCGCGGTGGCAGAAATCGTTGCTCTCCTCGGGGGGCAGCATTTTTTTCAGCGCGGTTTCCACCTTGACGGGGTCTTTGGTGGCGACCAGTCCCAAACGGTTTGCAATGCGGATTAAATGTGTGTCGCAGACTACGGCAGGCTTTTTGTATACATCGCCCACAATCAAATTGGCGGTTTTTCTGCCGACGCCCTGCAAGGTGGTCAAATCTTCAATGGTGTCGGGGACCTTGCCGCCGAAATCCGATTTGATTTTTTGCGCCATAGCAATAATATCCCGCGCTTTCCCATGATAAAACCCGCAGGAATGAATGATGGCTTCAATGTCCTTTACATCGGCATTGCAGTAATCGTCCAAAGTCGGGTATTTCTCGAACAGCGCGGGGGTAACTAAATTGACGCGCGCGTCGGTGCATTGCGCCGAAAGGCGCGTGGCAATGAGCAATTCCAGAGGATTGGATGCCGTCAGCGAGCAGAGCGCGTCGGGATATTCGGTTTTGAGCGCTTCCACACTTTGCAGTGCAAGTTCTTTTTTGGTCATAACTTATCAGGATACTCCATATCACGGGGCAAGCCCAAAAGATAGTCCGCT
>JBJEPV010000214.1:0-4971 GCA_051881415.1 Candidatus Fimenecus sp. | reverse complement strand
GACTTCATACCGACCTCGTCGGATAAACTTGCAAAAGGGCGGCATAATAAAACAATCGAATTTTTCGGAGGTATGTATTATGTTTGAACTTACACGCAGAAATAACAATCATCATATGAACAGTTATAACCCCTTCCGCGAGATGGAAGATGTTGAAAGACGGTTTTTCCAAGACCCGTTCGGCAGTTTTTTTGATATGCAGGATTTGGCGGAATTCAAAACCGATGTCACAGACGAAGGCGACAGTTATTTGTTAGAGGCGGATTTGCCCGGCTTTGACAAAAAGGACATTCACTTAGATATAAACGGCGACACGCTGACCGTCAGCGCAGAACGCCACTCAAAGTTTGAGGAAAAAGACAAAAAAGACCGTTGCGTTCGTATGGAACGTTCGTACGGCGCTTACAGCCGTCAGTTTGATGTTTCCGGCATTGACACAGAGCATATCAAAGCCAAATACGAAAACGGCGTTTTGAAATTGACTTTGCCGAAAAAGCAAACCGATTTGCCTGCGGCAAAGCATTTGGAAATTGAATAATTACAAACAACCGCTGCCGCACCGTATTTCGGACGGCGGCGGCTTTTTGTTTTTACAAGGCAAACAGTCAAAAAATCCTGTTAAGGATTAACTATCCGGATTGTTTTTCCCCAAAAAATGTGCTATACTTAATATGAAAGTGGATATGCTTATTCAGTTGGTAATTTTTTTGCCTACGGCATAGAGCCCCCGAAAACGCAAACACTGTTTTCAGGGTCTGACAGAACAGGAGGAAACGCTATGGATATGCTGACCGAAATCAAAGCGGCAGAGGAAAAAGCCGCCGCACAGATTGCCGAAGCGAAGGCGGTTGCCGCCAAAACGGTTGCCGACGCGCAGGCAAGTGCCGAGCAAGAAGCACAGGCACGGTTTGACGACGCCAAAGAGCAATCGGCGGAACATCTTGCCAAGGCGATGGAACAGTCGCTTGCGGAAACCGCGCAAACACACAAGCAAGCCGACGCGCAAAAAGCTGAGCTTTCTGCGGTGGCCGAAAGAAACCAAGCCGCCTGCGTACAGCAAATTCTTGCCTATTTGTAATTTTCGGCATATTGTGTTCGACTCACCTCACCTATGTTTCCGAAAGGAGTGAAACAATTTGATTGTCCCGATGAAATTCGTGACGCTCGTTTTGATGCGTGACGACCGGGAGGCGGTTTTGCGTGCACTGCAAAAAACAGACAGCATGATGCTCTGCGAGCAAGAGGGCGCTGTCCGTGCAGGTACGGAAAATGCCGCGGCGCTTCGGCGTATGGAAAAACTGTTGTCGGATTTAAAACCGTACGCCCCGAAAAAAGGAATGTTTTCGGAAAAACCGCAGGTGGACGCGGGCGCTTTCGAGGCGCCGAGCGCGGCGGATACCCAAACCGCTGACCGCATGGAAGCGTTGCTTGCGCAGATTGACAAAGCCAAAGAACGGCAAAAGCAGTTGTCCGACCGGCAAACCGCCTTGTACCCTTGGGCAGAACTTTCCGCTTCGGCAGAGGATTTGGCGGACGGCGCTTATACAAACTGCACCTTGGGCTTTGTACCGAAAAAGCAATTCCCCGACCTTACGGCGTTTTGCGAAGAAAGCGGTGCGGCGGTCGAAAAAATTTCCGAAACCGAGCAGGCCGTGTATTTGGTGCTTGCCGCGCTGAAAGACGGCACACCGCTTGACCTTGCTTCGTTCGGCTTTCAAAAATGCACCTTACCGCTTACCGCGGGCACGGTTGCAGACGAACTGCGCCGGATTGCCGCCGAACAAAATGCGCTGCAAAAGCAGTTGGACGAGGACACGGCACAGTTGACCGCCCTCACCAATGACAGCCTTGCGCCGCAGGTACTGTGCGACCATTACCGCGCCGAAAGCGATATTGACGATGCGCCGTTTTTGTCCACCGAGCAAACCGTTCTTTTGTGCGGCTGGGTGCCCGAAAAGCGCGTGGCAGAGGTGGAGCAGACCGTTCGCGCGGTCACAGAAGTTTACGATTTAACCGCGCGTGACCCCGTTGATGGCGAAGATGTCCCGACAGAGCTCGAAAACAAAAAGTTGGTTTCGCAGTTTGAGGGTATCACCAATATGTTCAGCGTGCCGAGTTACGGCGGGTATGACCCAAACGCCGTGATGGCACCGTGGTACTGGATTATTTTCGGCATGATGATGGGCGACGCGGGCTACGGGCTGATGATGGTCGTGCTCATCTCGATTGTCAAAAAGATTATGAAGCCCAAAGGCGACACCAAAAAGCTCATCAATGTGCTGTTGTATTCGTCGATTACCACCATTCTCTGCGGTGTGCTGTTCGGCAGTTATTTCGGCGAAACCTGGCACCCGATTTTGTTCTCGCCTTTGGAAAACCCCGTGCAAATGCTGATTGTCACCTTAGGCATCGGCGTGGCACATATCTTTACGGGGCTTATCGTGCAAATTGTGAACAGCGTCAAAGCCGGGCATTGGATTGACGCGATTTGCGACCAGGTTTCGTGGATTTTGGTCATCAGCGGCATTTGTATGATTTTCCTTGCCGCCACGCGTACCGTCGGCATTGTTTTGGCTTGCATCGGCGCGGCGATTATTCTGTTTACCGCGGGGCGCGCCAAAAAAGGCGTAATCGGCAAAATTACGGGCGGTCTTGTGGGACTTTACGGCATCACCAACTATTTAAGCGATATTCTTTCCTACTCGCGTATTCTCGCGCTAAGTCTTGCCACGGGCGTTGTGGGTATGGTAATGAATATGCTCGCGGGTATGATTCAAGGCTCGGTCATCGGCTTTGTGCTCTCGCTTTTGATTTATATCGTCGGGCATGTGTTTAATTTGGTGCTCGGGCTTTTGTCCGCCTATGTGCATGACTGCCGCTTGCAGTACATCGAATTTTACGGCAAGTTTTACGAGGGCAGCGGCAAGCTCTTCAAACCGCTTTCCATTAACCCCAAATATATTCAAATTCAAGAAAACGGAGGAAACTAATTATGTCTGGTATTTCTATTGCAATCATCGGTGCGGCGCTGTGTGCAGCGCTTGCGGGCTGCGGCTCGGCAATCGGCGTTATGGCCGCGGGGAAAGCCGCGGCGGGCGTAGCATCCGAAAAACCCGAACTGTTCGGTAAACTGCTTGTGTTGCAGGCACTCCCCGGCACGCAGGGTATTTACGGTTTCTTGACCGCCATTCTCATTATGGTGCGCATCGGCGTTTTGGGCGGTGCACCCGTGGAGTTGAGCATTTCGCAAGGCTGGCAATTCTTCGGCGCGGCAATGCCGATGGCGATTGCGGGTCTTGTTTCGGGTATCTGCCAGGGCAAAGCGGCTGTCGGTGCAATTCATATGACCGGCAAACAGCCCGACGCCTCCGGTAAAGGTATCACCATGACCGCATTGGTGGAAACCTACGCCATTTTGGCTTTGCTTGCTTCTATTCTTGTGCTGTTCGGTATTCAGTTATAAGCCCTTACCGTATTTTGTAACAAAGGAGTAAGCAAGGTATGAGCGCAAGCACAGTGATACAAAAAATTGAAGAAAAAGCCGCAACGCAGTGCGCGGAAATTGCCCGCGACGGCGAACAAAAAGCGGCGGAAATTCGCGAAAAAATTGCAGAAGACACAAAGAAACGCCTTGCCGATTTACAAGCGCAGACCGAACTGCGCGCAGAGCTGATTTTGCGTGCGGCGGCACAGCAAGCGGCATCGGACAATAAAATTGCGGTGCTCAACCACAAAGCGGCGTTGCTGAAAGACGCGCGCGAAGCGGCAAAGGCGCAAATGCTGTCTTTGCCCGACAATGAGCGCCGCGCACTTTTGGAAAAATGGATTACCGCAAACTGTGACGGAAATACCACCGAATTGCATTTCAGCGAACGCGACGCACAGTTGTTTGTCGCCTCGAAAAAGGATTTCGGCAAGCATATCACCATCGGCAGTATTGCCCGCGAGATTGACGGCGGTTTGATTTTATCGACCGAACAGTATGACATAGACCTGTCCTTTGACGCGGTGTTGGATATGATTTTTGAACAGCACGAAGCACAGTTTGCAAACTGCCTGTTTTCCGAAAATGAGGGTAGCGTATGACAGAGTACAATGTCTACGGTAAAAAATCCTATGCGTATGCCATCGGGCGTATCAGCGGCACGACGCACCGCGTGTTGCGCACGGAGGAAATGGCGCGTCTTCGTGAGGCGGACAGCGAAACCGCGCAAAAGTTATTGGCGGATTACGGCTACCCTACCGTGACGGACGGTAAAACCGTTTACGATGTCATTGAGGACGAGAAAAACGCGGTTTCCGCCTTTGTGCGGGAAATTGCGCCCGACGAGGAGTTAACACAGCTTCTGTTTTTTGAAGAGGACGCGCTGAACTTAAAAATCCTGCTGAAAAGCGAAAAACTCGGCAAAGAAGCCGATTTGGACGCGCTTTGCGAGGGTGGATTTCAGAAAGAGTTGTTGCGCATCTGTGTAAAGACGGACGACTACTCGTTACTCGGTGAAACGCTGGAAGCGGCGCTTGCGGGGATTGGGAACGAAGAAAATCCCTGCCGTATCAGTTGCCGTGTGGATAACGCGGTGTTTTCCTATGCGCTTTGCACGGCGCAAAAGAAAAACTGCCGCCCGCTTGCGGAATTGTTTACCGTATACGGCGAGGGCAAAAACCGCCTGACTGCCCTGCGGCTTCAAAAACTCGGCAAGGATTTGGACGACTACGCGTTTGCCTTTTTGCCGGTCGCAAGGCTGAATGAGACCGAACTGCGCAAAACCGAAGCGGAAATCCTCCAAGAGACCGAAAAAGCGCTCGACAATGTGCTGACCGATTTGGGCTACGGCGACGGTATCGGCGTCATTGCGCAATACTATTTCCGCAAAAAGACAGAGGCCGGGGCACTTCGTCTGCTGTTTGCAGAGAAGCGCGCAGAAGAAAGCCGAGGTGACGCGGTTTGACAGAAGCAAAAATTGCCGCAGT
>JBJEPV010000213.1:0-24453 GCA_051881415.1 Candidatus Fimenecus sp. | reverse complement strand
TTTTGTCCGCATTCGCGGACATTTCCCCTGTCAGGGGAATCACCCGCCCCTACAACGGGGCACCGAGTCGGCGCCCCCTACGCTCGCATTGTCATTCTGAGCCGTTAGGCGAAGAATCTCGTTTCGCATATTTTTTATTTTGTGCTATTGGCGATCCTTCGCTTCGCTCAGGATGACAAATTACCCCGACACCCCCCATTTTCGGGCTGAATCGTACATTTTTTTGTATTTTTTTGCCGCATCTTTGCCGTGTTTTGCGCTGCCGTTGCGCTTGCAAACGATATATTTACTTTTTTGTTGAATTTCTCTTAAAAATTTGATACAATAAAATGTCCGAAATTATATCGCACAGAAAGGAAGAAAAATCATGTGTGAAAAACCGAAATTTTACATCACCACCGCGATTGCGTATACCTCGCGCAAACCGCATATCGGCAACAGTTACGAAATCGTACTGACCGACGCCATTGCGCGCTATAAACGAATGCGCGGGTATGATGTTTTCTTCCTGACGGGAACCGACGAGCACGGGCAGAAAATCGAAGAATACGCGAAAGAAGCGGGTGTTAGCCCCAAAGAATATGTTGACAAGGTCGCGGGCGAAATCCGCGCCATTTGCGACACCTTAAACACCACCTATGACAAGTTTATCCGCACCACCGACGATTACCACGAAAAAGCGGTGCAGAAAATCTTTAAAAAGTTATATGACCAAGGCGACATTTACAAAAGCGAGTACGAGGGGCTGTACTGCACCCCGTGCGAAAGTTTTTGGACGGAAAGCCAGCTTGACGAAAACGGCTGTTGCCCCGACTGTCACCGCGAGGTGAAACCCGCGAAAGAGGAAGCGTATTTCCTGCGGTTGTCGAAATACCAAAAACAACTCGAAGAATTCATCGAAAACAACGAAAACTTCATTTATCCCGAAGCGCGCAAAAAAGAGATGCTCAACAACTTTATCAAACCGGGATTACAGGATTTGTGCGTGTCGCGTACCTCGTTTAAATGGGGTATCCCCGTGACTTTTGACGACAAGCATGTCATTTATGTTTGGATTGACGCGCTCTCGAACTATATCACCGCCCTCGGCTATGACCCCGACGGCAGTGCGGAGACTTACAAAAAATATTGGCCTGCCGATGTGCACATTATCGGCAAAGACATTGTGCGTTTCCACACGATTTATTGGCCGATTATGTTAATGGCGCTCGGCGAGCCGCTCCCGAAACAGGTCTACGGGCACCCGTGGCTGTTGTTCGGCGAGGACAAAATGAGCAAATCCCGCGGGAATGTCATTTATGCCGACGATTTGGTCAAGGTGTTCGGCGTGGACGCGGTGCGGTACTACCTGCTTTCCGAAATGCCGCACGCCGCCGACGGCTCCATCACCTATGAAACGATGATTGAACGCTACAATTCCGATTTGGCAAACACCATAGGCAATCTTGTCAACCGCACGGTGGCGATGCAGAACAAATATTTTGACGGCGTGGTGCAATCCCCCGACTGCCCCGGCGAATTTGACGAGGATTTGAAGGCTTTGGCATTGCGCACTTTGGGCGATGTGGACAAATGCATCAGCGAATACAAAATGAGCGACAGCGTTTCGTGCGTGTTGACGCTTGCGCGCCGCTTAAACAAATATATTGACGAAACCATGCCTTGGGCGCTCGCAAAAGACGAAGAAAAGCGCGCGCGGCTCGGCACGGTGCTTTATAACCTTTTAGAGGGCATTCGTTTTCTTGCCGTTTTGCTCACGCCCTATATGCCCGACACGGCTTCGGCGATTTTCGAGCAACTCGGCACCGATGTGCGCGACTGCGACTCGCTTTCGACTTTCGGCAATTTGAAAGTCGGCGAAAAAGTCGGCAAAGCCGTGCCGCTGTTCAACCGCATTGACGCGGATAAGCTCATTGAAGAACTGACTGCGGCGCAAAATGCGGCACAGGCGGAAGAAGAAAAAGCCGCACCGAAAATCGAGGGTCTTGCGCAAATCGGGATTGAAGATTTTGCAAAAGTCGAACTGCGCGTTGCCGAAGTGACATCGTGCGAGCCCGTGAAACGCGCGAAAAAACTGTTGAAATTGACCTTAAATGACGGCACGGACACCCCGCGCACCGTGGCAAGCGGCATTGCGAAATGGTACGCGCCCGACGATTTGGTCGGCAAAAAAATCGTACTGGTGGCGAACTTAAAACCCGCCGTGCTTTGCGGCGTGGAAAGCCAGGGTATGATTTTGGCGGCGGATTGCAGTGAGGACGATGTCAAAGTGCTCTTTGTCGACAGCGCCATGCCCAACGGAGCGCGCATTCGATGAGCTTTCACAACATTTTTGACTCTCACGCGCATTACGATGACGCGCGATTTCAAGACGATTTG
This sequence comes from Candidatus Fimenecus sp., assembly GCA_051881415.1. Classification (GTDB taxonomy): domain Bacteria; phylum Bacillota; class Clostridia; order Oscillospirales; family Acutalibacteraceae; genus Fimenecus. The sequence continues at coordinate 22,074 of JBJEPV010000213.1, read as the reverse complement.
GAGAACTTGCTTGCGGCACTCCCCGCAAAAGGCGTTGTCGGTGTGATTTCGTGCGGGGTGAACGCGGAAACCTCGCGGTTTGCCGCGCACCTTGCCGCAATCTATGATTATATCTACGCCGCGGCGGGATTTCACCCGCTGAATTTAGAGGATGTGCCCGAAAATCCGACGGAAATTTTACGCGAATTGCTGAAAGCGCCGAAAACAGTCGCCGTGGGCGAAATCGGGTTAGACTATCATTATGAAAAAGAGTCGCGCGACGCGCAACTGCGGCTGTTTGAACAGCAGTTGCAGATGGCAAACGAATGTAATTTGCCCGTGATTGTGCATGACCGCGAAGCGCACGAGGACACCCTGCGGCTGTTAAAGCAATATAAACCCCGCGGCGTGGTGCACTGTTTTTCGGGCAGTGCGGAAATGGCAAAAGAAGTTTTAAAATTGGGTATGTATATCGGTCTCGGCGGGGCAGTGACCTTGAAAAACGCGGTAAAACCCGTCGAGGTGGCGAAAAATGTACCGCAAGACCGATTATTGGTCGAAACCGACGCGCCGTATATGACGCCCGTGCCGTTTCGCGGCAAGCGGTGTGATTCAAGTCACATTGCCTACACCGCCGAACGCCTTGCGGAAATTCGCGGCGAAGACACGCAGGCGTTGCTCGATTACACCGCCGAAAACGCACGGCGATTGTTTGGGATATAAATTTTAATTTAGATTAGCGGCGTAGCCGCGCTCCTTTTATTTCTCCCTCTGACGAGGGAGGTGTCACGGTATAGCCGTGACGGAGGGAGAGAAAAAGAAAATCTCTCCCCCAGTCAAACGCTACGCATTTGACAGCCCCCTCGTCAGAGGGGGCATAAACGGCGGGAGCAAGCCCCCGCCGCGGGCGAACGAAGTTCGCCCCTACGAATCGTAGGGAACGGGATTGCCCGTTCCGCAAAATTACATCGTATTTTGACGGGCGAACGAAGTTCGCCCCTACGCACACACTGAATTTTCGCGTAGTGGCGGGTGATTCCCCTGATAGGGGAAATGTCCGCGAACGCGGACAAAAGGGTGCCCGTTTTCGGAGAAAATCCACGCCCGCATAAAATAACATCAAAATCCACGGCAGGAAGGAACACCATGGAAACCTTCGAAATTGCAAAACTGAAAGTGCAGTTTGACGCGCGCGGTTCTCTTTTGTATGACCGTTCGCGGGCATATCTGTGCGCGCCGACGGAAACACCCGATATGGTGCTCGATTTGCCGGAGGATTTTTTTCAAAAAAAGCACGAACAATACCCGCAATTAACGCTCGACGAATGCCGCTATGTGTGGACGGGTGAATCGTTTTATGCGCGGCTTTTGCGTTTTTCGGGGCTTTTAATGCACGCCTCGTGCGTGGAAAAAGACGGATACGCCTATTTGTTTTCCGCCAAAAGCGGCACGGGCAAATCCACCCACACCGCGCTTTGGCTGAAAGCCTATGAGAATACGCGGATTATCAACGATGACAAGCCTGCGCTTCGCAAAATCGACGGGCGGTTTTGCGCCTGCGGCACGCCGTTCAGCGGCAAATACGACATCAGCGAAAATGTGCAAATCCCCGTGCGCGCCCTCGTGTTTTTACAGCGCGGCGCGAAAAATAAAATCGAGCCGATTCCGCCCGAAAAAGCAATCCCCCTGTTTTTGTCGCAAACCTTGCGCCCGCCTGTGGCAGAGGTGATGGCGACAATGCTCGACACCTTGGGCGAACTGCTCGAAAGCGTGCCCGCGTTCCGGCTTACCTGCAATATGGACATTTCGGCGGCACACACCGCCTTTGACGGTATAGAGAAATTTTATCAGCAAAACGGTGAACAGTATGAAGATTAAAGACGGATTTTTACTGCGCGAGGTCGCAGGCAGTTTTATTGTGGTACCCGTGGGCTCGGCGGCGGTGGATTTCGGCGGTATGATGACCTTAAATCCCGTCGGGGCGTTCGTTTGGCGCGCAATGGAAACACAAACGGACGAAAATGCGGTGGTCGAAAAGATTTTGGCGGAATACGAAATCGACCGCGAAACCGCCGCACGCGATGTGCACATTTATGTGGAAAAACTGCGCGGCGCGGGGCTGTTAGAGGACTGAATGATGGAGAAAAAGCGCGTAAATCTTGCGGAAATGCTCCCGATTATTGCGGAAACGCTCGCGGCGGGCGGCACGGTCAAATTGCCCATAACGGGCACGAGTATGTTGCCCCTGCTTTATTGCGGGCGCGATACGGTGACGCTGACGGCGGTGACTTCGCCATTAAAAAAGTATGATTTGCCGCTGTACCGCCGCAAAGACGGCGCGTTTGTCCTGCACCGCGTGGTGAAAGTCCAAGCGGACGGCACGTATACCATGTGCGGCGACAACCAATGGGTGAAAGAGCCGGGCATTTGCCAAGAGCAACTCATCGGCGTGGTCTGCGCAATCACCCGAAACGGAAAAACGGTTTCGGTGCAAAGTCCGAACTATAAATTGTATGTGCGCGTGTGGCAGTTGCTTTTGCCCGTGCGCAAATATCTTGTGAAACTGCGGGGGAAGCTGTCAAAATGAAGCAAAACACGGCGCGCAAGTGGATATGGCAGACCGCAAAGCCCCAACTGCCGCTTTTGGTGCTGCTGATTTTCGGCAACGCCCTTTCTTCGGTGTGCGCGGTTTCGGTGGCGCTGTTTTCCAAATGGATTGTGGACGCGGCGCAAAACGGCGATTTGAACCGCCTTTTCAAAACGGGCTTTGGCTTACTCGCCATTGTGGTTTTGCAAATTGCTTTGCGTATTCTCGACAACAGCCTGTCCGTGCGCATTTCGGGCAAACTTGAAATGGCGTGCAAGCGGCGGCTGTTCTCGGCAATTTTGCAAAAGGAATATTCTGCGGTGACCGCCTACCATTCGGGCGAATTGATGACGCGCCTGACTTCCGACATCACCGTGGTGACGGACAATGCCACCGTGCTTTTGCCCACGGCAACGGCAATGGTGACGCGGCTCGTTTTTGCCTTTGCGGTGATTGTTTCGCTCGATGTGCGCTTTGCGCTTTTGCTTTTGGCGGCGGGCGTGTTGCTGTTTGTATTTACCCGCGCGTTTCGCAGTAAAATCAAAAAATTACATAAAGCCGTGCAAGCGTCGGACGGGCGTCTGCGCGCATTTTTGCAGGAGTCGATTGAAAGCCTTTTGGCGGTGCAGGTGTTCGGCGTGCAGGACAAGGTCACACGCGAAGCCGATGTGCGCCAATCGGAGAATTTCGACGCAAAAATTCGCCGCAACCGTTGGTCGATTGCCGCAAACGCCGGCTTTTTGGCGGTGTTTTCGTTCGGTACGCTGTTTACGCTGCTTTGGTGCGGGTGGCGATTGGCGGCGGGCGCGATTACCTTCGGCACGCTGACGGCGCTGTTGCAGTTGGTCAATCAGGTGCAAACGCCGCTGACAAACCTTTCGGGGCTGATGCCGAAATATTATTCGATGCACTCTTCGGCGGAGCGGCTGTTGGAGATTGAAGACCTTCCCGACGAAGCACAGACCGGCGTAAAGACGATGCCCACGAAAGACTTCGAGTCGGCACGGTTTCGCGGCGTTTCGTTTGCCTATGGGCAAAACGAAGTGTTCACGGACGCCGATTTTGAAATCCGCAAACAGGATTTTGTGGTGATTTCGGGCATATCGGGCATCGGCAAAAGCACGCTGTTTAAACTGCTGTTGGGCGTGCTCACGCCCGACGGCGGCGAAATTACCGTGACGGCGGGCGGGCGCACCTACCCTGCCGACAAAAATACACGCGGTCTTTTCGCCTATGTGCCGCAGGGCAACCTCTTGTTTTCGGGCACGGTGCGCGACAATATCCGTTTTATCAAAGAGGACGCGACCGACGAAGAAGTTTTACGCGCGGCAGAGATTGCCTGTGCGGATACCTTTATTGACGAACTGCCCGCGGGGTTAGACACCCTGCTCGGCGAGGGCGGCAGCGGGCTTTCCGAAGGGCAGATGCAGCGCATTGCCGTGGCGCGGGCGATTTTGACCGACGCGCCCGTCCTGCTTTTGGACGAGGCAACGAGTGCGCTCGATGAGGAAACCGAGGCGCGCTTGCTTCAAAATATCCGCGCGCTCGAAAATAAAACCTGCCTGATTATTTCCCACAAAAAAGCGGCATATGCCGTCTGCACGCGGGAACTTACGGTAAAAGACGGCACGGTGCGCGACGCGGCACAGGCATTTTGACGAAAAACGAGTCGGTTTTTTGTGGAATTTCGGAAAATAAAATTTTCTATTGCCTTAACGGGCGTAATTTGTTATAATGCTTTTGATTGGAACATTTTTGGGGAAAGGGAATGACTATGGAACAAAAAACAATGTCCAAAACCGAGCAGGAAGGCATCAGCTTTGAAGTGCTGATGATTTATATCCGCAAGGTTTTGAAAAAATGGTGGGTCATTGTGCTGTCGGCAGTGATTTTGGCAACCGTGGGCTTTGCCGCCGCAAAACTGACCTATGTGCCGCAATATTCTTCGCAAATTATGTTCGTGGCAAGCAATAAGGACACCTCCTTGATTGTTTCCGGGCAGAGCAGCTCCGACTTAAATGCCTCCGTCACCCTGGCGGAAAGTTATAAATATGTATTTACCACAACCGCGCTGACCACAAAGGTGGCGAACAACTGCGGCTATAAGGTAACGCCCGAGCAAGTCAAAAGTTTTGTTTCGGTGCAGGCGGTAGAGGACACCATGATTGTGTACCTGACGGTGACAACCACCGACCCCGAGGTTTCCTACGCGATTGCGAACACCTATATGCGCTTTTATGAGGAGACCATTTCCGAAGCGTTCCCCAGCACGACCTTAAAGGCGATTGACCCGCCGCTGGTGCCGGCCGCCCCGAACGCCAACAGCAACACACTGCTTTACACCGCCATCGGCTTTTTAGTGGGTGTTGTGCTTTCCATTTTGGTTTTGGTCGGTATGATTGTCCTGAAAGACACCATTATGAGCTCGGATGACATTAAGAGCAAATTGGGCCTCAAAATCATCGGCAATGTCAGCCATGTGGCGCGCAAGGGTAAAAAGAACGAAAAACAGAGCATTTTGCTGACCGACCGCCGCTCCGGCTTCGCGTTTATCGAAGCCTTTAAGCTGATTCGCACAAAGTTGGAGCATACGCTTTTGCGCAAAGGCCAAAAGACGCTGGTTGTCACCAGCACGGTCGAAAACGAAGGCAAAACCACAACCGCCATCAATATTGCATTGGCGCTTGCGAAAAACGGCAAAGAAGTACTGCTGATTGACGGCGACCTGCGCAAGCCCGCTGTTGCCAAAGCATTGAGCATCAATGCGGCAGATGACACCGGTATTCTCGGCGTTGTCAACGGCAGCAAAACCTTGGCGGACTCCATTAAATATTCCGAAAAATACAATCTCTATCTTTTGTTAACCGGCAAAGGCATTCCCGACCCGTCCGAATTGCTGGCCACCCAGCAGACGGAGGAAATCGTCCGCGCCGCCAAAAAAGAATTCGACTATGTGGTCATTGATACCGCACCCTGCGGCGTTGTGGCAGACGCGTCGATTTTGGCGGGCTTCTCCGACGCGATTTTGATGGTCATCCGTCAAGACACCGCGCCCGCACGCCGTATTAAGCGCGCAATGGAAAACCTGGACAACTCCGGCACGGAGGTCATCGGTTGTATTTACAACGATGCAAAAACCGGCTTGGGCAACGGCGGGTTCAGCCGCCGCTACGGCTACGGGTACGGCTATGGTTACGGCTATGGCTACGGCGAAAACACGAGCGAAAAATAACCGATTTCTAAACACTTTTTATACAGCGGTCTAAAACAGACCGCTGTGTTTTATTTTGCTGTTTCGGTTCTTGTTTTGTGCATTTTCATACAATATCTTGTGCACTTGGCGGAAAAAGAGAGCAGCAAATATACGAATTGCATATATTTCGCACAAAAAATGTTAAAAATTTGTTGACGAAACAAGAAAAATACGATAAAATACATTGTATATATCTGTAAGTATCTCTATCGGTTTTTTTGACCGTATTTTGAAGCCGGAGGTTTTCTGACATGGCGAATATGAATATGGATGTGAAAGATTTGTTCGCAAAGCTAAAAGGCGGGCAAAACAAGGACGCACGCGCGGGCAGTTCTTTCGTAAAATTCTTTGAGAAAAATCCCAAAATGAAAATCATCATTCCGGCGATTTTTGTGGTGATTGCGGCGGTGGTCGCGGCGGTCTTCATTGTTTCGGGGCTGAGAACCGAAACCGATGTCGACCCGAACACACCCGCTTCCGGCACGGCGGTGGATGTGTTGCCGATGCTTGAACGCCGCGAGGGCGTCTCGTTGGCGGACGGGGTTGACCCCTTTGCCGAGGATGTCATTGCCAATGCGAAGCTCACGGGTATCTTTTACAATTCCGACGGTTTCCGCACCGCCATTTTAAAAACCGAATACGCCTCTTACATAGTGCAGGTCGGCGATTATGTCGGCGACTCCACCTGGCTTGTAGAGGATATAACGGATTCCGACGCGACCTTCTCCACAGGCGAAAAGGTGCGCACCATCTCTTTGGCGGAGTCAAGCGCCAAATAAATTTGTAAATCTATCCACCCGATTTTGAAAGAAAGACTATATAGGGGGACTTCTATATGAAAAGCTCTAAAAAATCCTTGAAGGCGGCTTTGGTCTTTGTGCTGGCGCTGATTTTGTTGACCAATGCCGTGCTGCCGATGGCGGTTGTCGGCTCCGACAACGACGCTTCTGCCGAATACCAGTACTATTCGGTGAAGGCGGGCGACACGCTGACACGCATTGCCAAAAATTACGGCGTGACGGTCAGCGACTTGATGACGGCCAACGATTTGTCCAATGCGGACAAAATCTATACCGGTCAAATCATTAAGGTGCCGCTCAGCTCTGCGTCGGCAAAAGGAAACTCGTTGGTTTCCTCCCGAATTTCCATGACGGTAGTCGATGCGGATATTGAAGATGTTTTGTCCGCGATTGCACTCAACGCCGGCTACTACATTATTATGGAAGAGGGCAGCAGCCAAACCATTACGGTGACATTGCAGGAAATGAGTGCGCTCAAAGCCATCGACTATGTAACCCGCTTGGTCGGTATGACCTTCTTAAAGGACGGCAACACGATTTATGTCGGGACGGCGGACGCCCTCAACTCCACTTTTGTGGACAAAACCGTGCTGACAAAAATTCATTTGGATTACATATCGGCGGAAGGCTTGCAGACGCAAATGTCCGCGCTCGGGCTTTCCAATGTGCAAATCGTCAGCACCAACAACAAAGACGAATTCTATATTTCGGGGTATCCGAAAGAATTGGCAAAGGTGTCAGAGCTTATCAAACTGTTGGATGTCAGCTCCAACATTATGGCGGGCGGCGGTATGATTGCGTCCAACTTTACCCCCTTAGAGTTGGAATATATCACCGCAGAAGAGTTTAACGGCTTGCTTGGGAATTTGGGGTTGAGCACCGGCATTGTGCTTTCCTCCCGTCCCTACACCCTGTATGTATATGTTTCGGGTGCGAATTTAACCGATATTAAAACCATCCAAAGAATCGTGGATAAACCGCTTACCGGCGCAAATCTTGCCGCGCAGGGCACAACCGCACCGGCCGGCGGCGGGGATGTAACGATTACAGAACCCTCGACCGAACCGACCACCGGTACGCCGACCGAGCCGACCACCGGCACGCCGACGGAGCCGACCACGCCGACCGAAGAGCCGCTTGTACTGCGCGAAGTGGAGCTCACCGTGATTGACAGAAGCGCGGCGGTAGAAATCCTCAACAGTTTCCCGTTGACCATTACGGTATACGGCCCCGAAAAAATGACCAAGAAGCTTTGGATTGCGGGTACGCAAGACCAGGTTGACCAGGCAGAGGCATACATTCAGCAGTTTGATAACGCCGAGTATGCGGCTTCCGTGCTCAATGACAAGCGTTTCTTCGCCTATGAGTTACAGAACTGCACCGCGGCAGAAATGTTGAACCGTTTGGCGGCTTTGGAATTGGAAGGCGTCACCTTTAAGACCAGCACCTATTCCGCGCTGACCAAATCGTTGATTGTATACTGCGAGCCGTATTTGGAAGAATCCGTGAAAGCCTTGCTTTTGGAAATGGATACAACCGCCACCTCCGAAACCGCCAACCGTGCGATTGAAGCAACCAGCAGCGCGACGGTTGCGCGCCAGCGTATTGACGCACTTTGCGCATTGTATCCGGAATTGAACGCATACGAATTCACCGTGACGGAAATTCCCGGCAAAGACGGTGAAATGAAATGTGTAACCTATGTCAAAGCAAGTTCGGAGACCGCGGATTACATCAAGGCATTGTTTGAAGAAATGAATACCGCAGCTTAAAACATTTCGGGGTGCGGGGAACGGACACAATCTTGCGGATTTGACCGCTTTTGTGCCCGTCTCCCTTCACCCTTAGCGTGGTTTTTCACCAAAAAAGGAGTTGTACCCCTGTGAATTTTACCGGAAAAGAAAGCCATTATCCCGTTACATTGACAGACCTTTTGCGCTTAACCGTTGAAAAAGGCGGTTCGGATTTACACTTGGTTTCCGGCATTGAACCGTGTATTCGTATTAACGGCGATTTGACACGGCAAACGGATTTCCCCCCCATGCAACCCGAAGATGTTGAAGGCATGCTGTTTGCGGTTTTGAACGAAGAGCAAAAAAACGGCCTTGCAGAGGAATGGGAATTGGACTTCGCCCTTTCCGTGCCGGACTGTGCGCGTTTCAGAGGCAATGTCATTATTCAGCGCGGCACATTGGCGGCGGTATTCCGCGCCATTCCCTTCAAGGTGCCGGAGCTTGACAAATTGGGCTTGCCGGCGGATGTAAAGCGCCTTTGCAATTTGCCGAGAGGCTTGGTTTTGGTTACGGGCCCGACGGGCAGCGGTAAATCCACCACCCTTGCGGCGATGATTAAGTATATTAACGAACGGTACGAAACCAACATTGTGACGGTGGAAGACCCCATCGAGTTTTTACATACGCACATAAAATCCACGGTGCGGCAACGCGAAATCGGCAACGATACGCACTCCTTTGCAAACGCCTTGCGTACGGTTTTGCGTCACGACCCCGACACCATTATGATTGGCGAAATGCGCGACCCCGAAAGTATTTCCATTGCGATTAGCGCGGCGGAAACGGGCCACTTGGTGCTCTCTACTTTGCACACGCAAACGGCGCCGATGACCATTTCCCGTATCATCGACTCCTTCCCCGAAGGGCAAAAAGGGCAAATCCGTCAGCAGTTGGCAAACTCCTTAAAAGCGGTTATCTCCCAACAGCTGATTCCGACCGTGAACGGCAAGGGCCGCGTGCTGGCCGTCGAATATATGACGGATACACCCGGCGTGAAAAACCTGATTCGTGAAGAAAAGGAGCATCAGCTTTACGGCGCCATGCAGACCGCACAGCTGCAAGGGATGCAGACAATGGACCAGGCGCTGATTAAGCTGTGCAGAGAGCAGAAAATCTCGAAAGAGTCCGTTTTGGAATTCTGCGTGGACGACAAGGAAGTGCGCCGTCTGCTTTCCACCATGGGCTATTAAGTTTTTAAGGGGGCATCAATTTGGCATCCTTTACATATGACGGCTTAAACCGTCAAGGCCAAAGCGTGCACGGCGAGGTTGTCGCCGATAATTCTGCCGCCGCCATCGACAAACTGCGCGAAGCCGGCGTTGTGGTGACGGACATCAGCGAAAAAGTCATTAAAGAAAAGAAAGCGAAGGGCGGCAAAAAAGTCACGCTGACGGATGTTTCTTTGTTCAGCCGACAAATGGCGGCGATGCTTTCCGCCGGCGTGCCGGTCACACGCGCGCTGTCCACGCTCGCAAAGCAAACCAACAACCCGACGCTTGCTTCGGCGATTACCGAGATTGCCAAAAGCGTTGAAAGCGGCGGTACACTTGCAGACGCGTTTGCGGCATATCCCAAGATTTTTAACCGCTTGTTTGTTTCCATGATTGAAACCGGCGAGTTGGGCGGTATTTTGGAGCAATCCTTAATGAGCCTTTCCGTACAGCTGCAAAAGGAAAAGAATTTGAAGGACAACATCAAATCGGCTGTTTCCTACCCCAAAAACATCGGTATGTTTGCGTTGCTTTTGTTGGTGGTTATGTTGGTCGTGATGGTGCCGATGTTCCAAAAAATGATTCCGGACAGCACCCCCGTCAACGGATTAACCGCGGCGATTTTCGCTTTGTCCGGCAGCTTGCGCGGGCAGTGGTATTATTGGATTTTGGGCGTAGCAGTCATTGTGACGGTCGGCGTTTTAATTAAGCGCAGCGCGCCCGCGCACCGCATTTGGGAAAACAACAAGTTGCGCTTGCCGATGTTCGGCGATTTCATTACAAAAATGTGTGTTGCGCGTTTTTGCCGCACCTTTGCCACGCTGATTTCCGGCGGTGTTACGGCAGTGGAGGCGTTGCAAAGCGCCGGTCCGACCGCAGGCAGTGATGTGGTCGAAAAGGCGGTCAACGACGCGATTTCCGATATTGAAGAAGGGAAAAGCATTTCCGAATCCTTGGATAAAAGCGGTATTTTCCCGCCGATGGTTATCGGTATGATTGCCATCGGTGAAGAAGCGGGTACACTCCCCGAGTTGCTTGACAAGGTGGCGGAATTTTACGAGGAAGACGTGGAGGTCACTTCGCGCAACCTGCGCTCGATGATTGAGCCGATTGCGTTGATTTTGGTCGGTGCTTTGGTCGGTACGATGCTGGTTTCGTTGTATCTGCCGATTTTCACCGCGACCACGGCAACCGGTACATAATACGGCGCGCGCCGACCGGCGCATAGGAAACAGGCTTCCAAAGAGCCCAAAGGGAGAATGATAGTATGGCAAAAATAAAAAGCGTAATCGGATTTGAGGTGGACACTGCCGAAATCCGCGCGATTGAGCTGACAAAGTCAAACGGCGCGTATGCCGTTTTGGCGTGCGGTAAAATTCCGTTGCCGGCAGGCACCATTGAAGAGGGCTTTATCCGGAACGCAGACGAGTTCAACAAAGCGTTGGCGGAGCTTTTGCAAAACGGTAACTTCAAGTCAAGCGATGTGGTCGTCGGCGTGAACAACGAAAATGTCATTATGCGTTATGCGTCGTTCCCGAAGGTTCCGGAGGACAAATTGCGCAATATGGTGCTGTTGCAGGCGCAGGAGTTTATCCCCATTCCCGTGCAGGAAATGGAAATTGACTATGTGATTGCCGGCGAGAGTGTCAACGATGAAGAACAGCCGTTGGTCAATGTACTTTTGGTGGCGGCGCGCCGCAATATGCTCGAACAGTTGATTACCGTGCTCGGCGCCTCCAAATTGCAGGTCGTGGATATTGATGCCTCCGTGCTTTCCGTCTGCCGCGGGCTCGCCCCCATGACGGTCGGCAAAAAATATGCGCTTTTGAATTTGACAGACGATATTTTGAACTTCCTGGTCGTCAAAGATTCCGAAATCTCCATGGTGCGTTCCATTACCATTCCCGAACGCGCGGCGGACGCGGTGAAATCGGTCTTTTCGCAAGAAGCGGAAACCGTCCCGCAGGAGGATTTGGAGACGGTTGGCAGTATGCTCGCTTCGGAGACCAATTCGTCCGTCAGCTACTATGCCATGCAGAATATGGCGGAGCCGATTGAGCAGATTTACTTTGTCAGCGCGGCGCGGGATGCCGTGGCTTTGGCAAAGACGGTCGCCGATTCGGTTTACACCATTCCGGTGGATATTCCGGCCTTGTATACGGAACAGAATTTGGGCTTGAGCCAAGATGTTGTTAAGGAATTTGCCGGATGCATCGGCCTTGCCATGCAGGCTTTGGAGGGATGACCGTGTTTAAAGTAAGCTTATTGCCTGCCGCGTACAGAAAGCGGTTGGAGGAAAAAAAGAAAAAGGATTTGCTTGCACGCATTGCGCTGATTGTGCTGTTGTGCTTGGCGATTGTTTACGCCGGCATTTTCGCGCAGGGGCAGATTATGAATTCCAAGCTCAAAAAGCTGGAACGCCAAAACGCGGAATTACAGCAGCAATTCCCCGCGTTACAGCAATACCAAACCATTTTTAACGATTTGCAAAGCGCCAAAAAAATGGTCGAGAGCGTCAGCCCCCAAGACCCCGAAGCGGTCGAGTTTTTAACGCTGATTGCCAACAACACGCCGGATTACATTCAGGTGACGGAAATCAACCTGGAAAATTGGTTTACGGCAGGCGTTTGCACCTTAACCTGCACCTGCCTCGATTACAGCGATGTCAACGATTTTAAAGCCAGCTTTGAAACCGAAGAAATGCAGAAAACCGTTAAGCTCGTACAGTTGACCAGCATCACCCGCCAAGCGTCGGAGGACGGCAAAAAAGCCATCAATTTCACGCTGGCGCTGAGTATGTCCAACGCCGTACAGGTGCCCACGGAAGCGCCGAAATACGAAGTCGTGACCGACAAGAAGGGCGAGGCCGTCACCAATAAAGAGGGCGAAACCGAAACCACCATGGTCACGCAGGCGGCAACGACTGCGGGCGACGGTTCCACAACCGCGGAAAGTACAACGAAGAAATAAGGAGGTGTTCCGTTATGGCATTTAATATCAATGTAAAGAAAAAAGACAGCGGAGCACCCGCCGAAAAGAAAAATATTTTAGAAGACATTCGCGTGTTCGTTGCGCTGATGGCGATTGCCTGTATCGGGCTGATTGTTTTGATTGTGTTCGGCGTGAAATCCAACGAAGAAATCAAAACGGAGATTGCCAAGGAAAAGAAGACCTATCAGGAAAATCAGTTGTCCATTGCCAATTTAAAGGCGTTGCAGGCGCGCAGCTCGGAATTTGAAGCGCAGCGCGATATGTATAACGCCATGATTCCCGAAACGCAAGACCGCCAAGCGGTTATGATTGATATGGAAAGACGCGTGGAAAGCGCGCGGTGCACCTTGACGGATTTGACTTTCGGCGGCGACGCGGCCATCGGCGGGGCGAAAAATACCAATACGGCTGCCGCGGCGGCTGCACCCACCAACACAAGCGGCTTGAAGGAATTACAGGTCTTGCTGACCGTGCGCGGCTCCTATGCGGACATTATGGGGCTGTGCAGTGATTTGGTGACCGACCCGGAGCTGATGCGCATTGACGGGATTCAAATGAAACCGATTTCCAAAGGTGACGAGCAGGAAGCCACCATTACTTTAATGAAATTTTCAAAACAATAAGAAGCGAACATAGGAGATAGGATAGCATGGCAAATGCAGCATTGTTCCCCGGAAGTATTTGCTCGAGACTGGTCGACGCAGGTATTGTGACCGAGGCGCAGGTGGAAGAAGCACTTGAAATTCAAAAAACCAGCAAAGCGCTCATCGGGAGCATCCTGACACAGTTGGGGTATTGTACCGAAGAGGATATTGCGCGGATTATGGCGCAAAAAACCGGGTATCGGTATGTATCCATTGACGAAATCGGGGTCAATGTGGCGGCGGCGAACTTAATTACGCCCGAGGTTGCGGTACGAAACAATGTTTTGCCGCTGTACCAGGAGGGCAAAACGCTGTATGTCGCCATGAAGAATCCCAACGACATCATCACGATTGACAACCTGCATTTGATGACGGGGTTGGAAATTTGTCCGTTGGTCGTTTCCGATATGGAATTGGCGGCGGCGATTGAAAACTTCGCCAATATGAACTCCGCGGTGGACAGTTATGACGATGACGAATTGCCCGACGCGCAGGAGGAATCTGAGGAACTGTCGATTGACGACAAGCCTGCGGTGCAGTTGGTCAATCAGATTATCAACAACGCCATTAAAAGCGGCGCGTCCGACGTGCATGTTGAAGCACTCGAAAAAATGATGCGCGTGCGCTTCCGTATCGACGGCGTTTTGCAGGAGGTTCTGCAAAATCCGATTAAGATTTTCCCGTCCGTTGTTTCGCGCGTGAAGGTTTTGGGCGGTATGGACATCGCCGAAAAGCGTATCCCGCAGGACGGCCGTGCGACGGTGCGGTATGAGGACAAAACACTTGATGTCCGTATTGCAACCATGCCGACGGTGTACGGCGAAAAGATTGTTATGCGTTTGTTAGAGCGCAACAAGGGGAATGTTTCCATTAAGGATATTCATTTCTCGGAACGGCAGTTCCCGCGCTTTGACAAGGCCATTCATATGCCCTATGGATTCGTGCTGGTTACAGGGCCTACCGGTAGCGGTAAATCCACCACCTTGTATGCAACCTTGGCGGAAATCAGCACGCTTGAAAAGAACGTCATTACGCTGGAAGACCCCGTTGAGCGCCGTATGGCGGGCATCAATCAGGTGCAAATGAACAACCGCGCAGGTATGACCTTTGCCGCGGCACTTCGTTCGGTTTTGCGTTCCGACCCCGACATCGTGATGGTCGGTGAAATCCGTGACGGCGAAACCGCAAAAATCGCCGTCGAAGCCGCTTTGACAGGCCACATGGTTTTGTCCACTTTGCATACCAACGACGCGGCGGGCGCCGTTACCCGTTTGGAGGAAATGGGCGTGGAACCGTTCCTGACAGCGTCCTCTTTGGTGGGCGTGCTTGCCCAGCGTCTTGTGCGCAAGCTTTGCCCGAAGTGTAAGGAAGAAGTGACCATGACGCGGGAGGAAATGCTCAAAATCCTGCCCGACTTCCCCGTGGACCAATATCCCGAGGAAACATTTAAGATTTACAAGCCGAAGGGTTGCTTGACCTGCAACAACACCGGTTACAAAGGGCGCGAAGCGGTATTCGAGTTCTTAACCGTAACCGAGGAAATGAAAAAACTGATTTTGGACCGTGCCAACGGCGCGGATATTAAGGCGCTCGCCATCAGCCAAGGGATGCATACCTTGAAGGACGAGGGCATTTACAAAGTGATGCACGGCAGAACCTCTATTGAGGAGTTGTTGCGCGTTATCGTGTAAGTTTTACCGAAGGTTTATGTTTTGTGGCGACAAAGCAGAGGTGACTTGATTTGAAACAACAGTTGAAGGACAATCGCGGTGTTGCGCTGACAATGGTTATGGTCCTGCTGACCGTAATGACTGTTCTCGGCGCGGCAATATATGCGTATTCTATGCAGGCGATTAAGACCTTGGAATTCGGTACAAGCCGGCAAAAGGCGGAGTATTTGGCGCGGTCGGGTATTGAGGCTTCGGTTTTTATGTATCAGGACGCCATGCTCAAATATGACAAGGATACCGCCGTAAAACAGTTTATGGATGCCGCACAGGACGATAATTCCGACAGCACCGACGAAACCATCACGACAAATTGGGTCTATTTGCTGAAAGACGGCAGCACCTTTGTGGACGGCGGCAGCGGCGACACGCCGACCCCGCCGAGCGAGGACTATATCGGCTATTACCGCGTTAGGATTACCAATGATACACAGAACTATTCCATGCCTGACGGCAGCGGCGGCTCGGTGACAGCGACGGAGTATATCAAACGCTTTACCTGCACCGCGTATTGCGGCAATTCCGCCGCAACCAAAAAGGCGTATATTGTACCGCTTGTCGATATTACCGGCAAGGGCTGGGTTTCGCCGAACGGCATTTTGCAGTTGGGCGATGTCTATGATACCTTAGAAGCTTCCGGCGGCAGTTCGACCGCCAAGGGCGACGGCACCTCGATGATTGTGCACAACACCATTTCGATTGACTGCGGCTTGATTGACCAACTGATTTCTTCGGTGGCGGATTTGTTTGACCCCGAGAGAAAATATATTAACGGCCGTATTCAAAACCAAGATTTGTATTTGGGCTGTGCTTCGGGCAATATGGTTATTACCGAGCCACAGAATTCTGACACCATTCGCTATGCGCAGGACGGGCTTGACCACAGCGACGGCTTTATTTCCCTTGCCAATCTGTTTGTGGAAAGCAATATTGATGTCGAGCCGGAGCGCGCACATTACAACGCATTGTATTTGCGCGGCAACGAGATTGTGGTCGACGGCGAAATCAATATGTATGTCTATGATCCCGGCACCAACAATGCAAACAGCCTGTTTGCCGCGATAACGGGTATTGTGCAAAAGATTGCGCGTAACTACCGCTTTTCCACGGTGGTTATCGGCACGCCCTCCTCGTTGGCAACCACGGTGGCAGACCCCATGCCGACGGCAATGGGCGGGCTTGGCTCCTGCGGCAAGGTGTATTTCGGCGGCGATGTGTATGTCAATCTGATTTCGCGCAATTCCACAAGAAAATATAAGGTGTTTTCCGCCGGCGATATTTATTATTTCAACGGTGCGTTTGAAGTGGATGACAATCCCCTCGGTATTGACCTTTTGAAGTTTTTCTTAGATACGGCGATTGAAGAGGGTAACTATTCCAGAACCGTTTTACAGCAGTTTGAACGCACACGGCAGTTCTATTATCCCGATGCCACCGAGCAGGAGGCGTATTCGTTGCGCCAACACGGGACGACACCGCCGAGTATGCGCAAAATTGATTTGGAAGAAAATGCGCCGTATGACACGATTGTAGATACGGTTTTGCCGAGCTCCGGCGACGCATCTTACATCATTTGGGAATAAACGCTTCTGACAAGGACAGACAGAAAGGAGTAAACGGTATGAAAACAGTTCGTGCGACAGTTCGGCAGAAACTCCGTGAACAAACAGGTATGACGCTGACGGAAGTGCTGGTCGCTTTGGCGATTTTATCGATTGCCATTATGTGCTTTCTGCCGTTGGCGCAAAGCTCTTTTAAAAACATTTACACCGTCGGTGAAGTGACAAAGTCCAATTACAGGTCGGTCGGCTTGATTGAGCGGTTAATCGGCAACAGCGGCGCGAACGGTGCTTATGAAGTCTCGACCGACAATGTGCCGTTGCAAATGCGCGTGAAAAACATTGCCATTCAAGCAAACGACGGCACGATGCAAAGCATCAACGGTGCTTCGATTGTGTCGAAACCCGAAAAAGTAGAAGCGGGCTTTTCCACCTTTATTTGCGACTCGGTTACGGCAAAAATGGTTTGCTATCCGTCGCACATTTCCGACGACTTTTTAACCAAAACCATTACGCTGTATGCGGCGGGTTTCCGTTTCTCCGATGTTTCGGAATTCCAAATTTATTATACGGATAACACCGGTACTTTGCAGACCGTTCCCGGCGGCACCTATAATGACTCGAACCCCTATTGCCGCATTAAAATCGACAAGGACAATGCGTCGATTGCCTACCTGACCTTGGTCGGCGACAACGATGTCATTCGGTTTGAAAATTCTCCGTTGCATGTGAAATACCGCGTGTATGAATTGGATATTGAAATCGACGCGCCGACGGTCATTATGGTCGGCGAGCAGGCGGCTGACGGCAATTACTATTATTATGTCACCAGCGGCGAGCCGGACGAAAACGGCAATTTGGATATTGTCCGCAAAAAGATGAACAGTGTTGACCCCCTTGGGCGGCTCAGCGGCAACATCACCTTGACCTCCGCTATGAACGATGTCGAGTGGGTGGCCGCCGGTGAGGGCGACGACGGCGCGGGCGGCGTCAATCAATACGGCTACTATGTCATGTGCGGCGACAACGGGCAAATCCGCCGTTTCTGGAAAAATCCCGCCACCGGCAACTACGGCTGGGGCGGCGACTGGACTATCGCCCACGAATACTATTATAACGGGGACGAAAGCTCTACCCCGACCGTGACCGACACGAGAATGTATAACACCACGGTCGATTCGAGCTATGTCTATATTAAAGACCCGACCAAAAATATTGACGATAAAACTGACGATGCATACGGCATCAACTTAATCCCACGGTTGGATGAAAGTGTTATCGACTACCCGATTTATGATACGCTGTATACCCAAACGGCGTTTTCGGTGAATGCGCTGAATAAGCACGATATTGATGTCTATACGGCGGGCAATGTGCTGTTCACCTATGAGCGAACGGATATTCATAACAGACGCGTCGGTAATGAAACCAGTAAGTGGAAAAACAAATATATGAATATTCCCACCGGCGGTACAAATGACGGCCATTTCGCCATTCAGTATTTAAAAGACGGCGGTGTCTATAATGACGATTTAGTGGCTACGGCAGGGCCGCGCGCCATTTTGCAAGGGTATGCGTTTAACCGTTTGAACGGCACGGTAAAACGCCGCGCCAACGATATGGTATCCTATAAGGATTATTACGGCTTAGACGCGGCAACCACCAACTACATTACGCTGACCTCGGTGGATTCCGTGACCATGCAGAAGAGTTATACCTCGTCTACCCACCCAACGCAGTCTTATACGCTGTACTGCGGCTATATTCCGGCGGTGATGGATCTTTGGGCAACCAACCTCGGCGTTGCGCCGTATTCGGAATACAATTTCGGTGAATGGCGCGCCACCTTGGGGATTGCGTTTGAAGACAACGAAAAAGAATTGGTGCAAGTCAACGGGACCAAATATTTCTACAAGCTCAATCCCTTGTTCCGCGGCTCGGTATACAGTTGGCCCTATACATACTATATGGATATCGACGGCTATTTGTGGCGGTACAGCGATGCGAAAGCGAGCAACTATTCCCTCTCGGGCGTTTGCGGGCCGAAAAACTATGACCCTGCAAAAATACAGGCGCTGACCGACTCCATCACAATGGCGCTGGCAGCACCGGGCTACGGGCAAATCATCTATCCGCTGAACACCTGGGACTATCAGGCGGAAATTCAAAATATGAATACGACCGATATCACGGTTTCGTATCTGTCCAATCCGTACGCATTCTCGAATGCGAAGAAATGGCATAATATTTGGGACCAATCCCCCGACCGCGGCACTTACGGCGGCGTGTTTGAGTGGGCGTTTGATGACAGTATGACCGTTATGGACTCCGACTCTTTGTATTATGAGGACTACGACGGCAATGCAGGGTACTACTCCATTGCGGTTGGGTACTATGTCGGCGGCCTGGTGTATGAAAACCAAGACAATAAAATGATTACCTCGCCCACCGTCATGAATATCGGTAAGGTCTATTTGCGTTCGGGCGGCGCCAACGATGACGGGCTCGGCAACGGGTATACCTTGCAGCAGGAAAGCAACGTATTCAACGAATTTTTCACGACCAACAACTATTGGCATTTGGAGCGTGCAAAAGCCGGCGGTGCGTTCACAATGCACCAATCCGTCAGCGCAGGGTATTGGCGTGACTGCTACCACCCGCTGTTCTACTCGAACTACGGCGGCGCGTATGACCCGAACAACGGCCGTGACAAGTATTCCTACATTATGTCGCACATTTTGCAGGATAAAAAACTCACCTCGGTTGCGTGGGGTATGACTTGGAATGAATCCCCCGAAGCGATGTGGGGCGCGAGCGACGGCACTTTAATGAGCTGGTACCTCGATTTGGACGCTTTGCAAAAGGGCAACGCCTCTGCAAACAACGCGGAAAGCGTTACCTGCGAATTCCAATCCTATCAAAAACTGAAATACAATAACGAGCACAATGCAAAATACGGCACGCGCCAATTCGTGCAGAGATACCGTCCCGAAGTCGGCGGTGTGCTCGGTATTTGGACCTCCGGTACATTCGACCTACCGCTGAACACAGATGAAATGTCCAACTGGATGGG
The DNA here is from genome assembly GCA_051881415.1 of Candidatus Fimenecus sp. Taxonomy (GTDB): domain Bacteria; phylum Bacillota; class Clostridia; order Oscillospirales; family Acutalibacteraceae; genus Fimenecus. The sequence continues at coordinate 2,457 of JBJEPV010000213.1, read as the reverse complement.
CGGCGACAGCGGCGCTTTGGCCTCCGGCCACAACAACGGCTCCGACACCAACTCCTATTGGGATAAATGCAGTATTCAGCTCGGCAAAATGTCCACGCTCGGCTTCATTTCCCCGTTGGATACCATTGAAGATGTGGCATACGCCAACGACACTTGGGTGGCGTGCGGCGTACAGGGCGCGGCAAATCCGCGGTACTACAACGGCATTGAGCTTTGCAAACAAGCCGCGGTTGTCAAGAAAACCGGCGCCTCTGACGAGGGTTCGTGGATTTGCGTACGCAGTTGGTATGACCAAAGCGGCGGCACCGACCCCGGCCCCTGCGACGGCAACTCCAACTTCGTATGGCAGGCGGTGCAAATCAGCCAAATCAAAAACTGCAACATTCAGCAGGTGACCTACTGTAACGGTATGTGGTACGCCGTGGGGTACATTGATACCAACGATAACGGGCAGTATGACTACACCGTGGCAAGCGGACAGCAGCGCGAGCACGCAGTTGTCTTCTATGCCGTTGACCCGGCACAGCCCTGCGGCACGGAACAAGGTTGGCGCCTTTCCGACAACGGCCATGTAGGCTATACGCAGGCATACGCCAACGACGGCTCCGGCAACTACTCGATGATGAACATTGACGGCGTAAACTCCGTTGCCAGCCGTAACGACTGATTTTGCGGATTCCCCCTACAAACGGGGCGCCGAGTCGACGCCCCCTACGCACGAAATGCATTTTCAGGGTAGGGAACGGTCGTACCGTTCCGCAAAAAAACATCTTCCGCGAACCGTAGGGGCGAACTGTGTTCGCCCGCATAAACACAAAAACAAATCCAAACTTGTCATCCTACGCGAAGCGAAGGATCTCCAACGGCACAAAATAACCTTTTACGAAATGAGATTTTTCGCCTACGCCTCAGAATGACAAGCAGGCGGGTACAAACCCCGCCCCTATAAACCGTATGGAACCATCGACTTCCAAAGGGTGTGATACTTATGTTCCGACTTCTGACCGAAAAGAAAAAACGCAAGGGCGGCTTCACTTTGGTGGAGCTGTTGGTTACGCTCGCCGTTATGACCTTGGCGCTTGGGCTTTTGGTGCAGTTGACATATCAGTTTTACAGGCGCTATGCGCAGGTCGAACAGCGTTGGATTGTGCAGAATGCCGCCAAGCGCGTGATGCAGTATTTCGAGCAAACCAATGAGGCTTTGGCGAATTCCACCAATGTGGCATTGTTCTATACCGAGCCGGAACTGCGCGGAGAAGTCGAGGCGTATGCGGACACGAGCACTATGAAAGGCGTACCCGTAACGGGCAACGGCACATATGCCTACATTTACACAAAGCCGGCAAGCGTCCCCGAACTCGGCGATGTGATTTGGGTTGTGGAACGCGCGACGACGGAAAACCCGAATCCGACGCCCGTCAATTTGACGGAGCATATTTTAGGCGAAAACATACCGCTCTCCATTTCGTTCCATGTCTCCACCACACCGGTGGAGGTCACCAAAGGGGAGCCGGTTGAAAATCCGGACGGCACCACCACAATTCCGTATGTCTACGGCGGCGGTGAGGACGCGTATTTGACCAATACGGTTGATATTGTGATTTCCACGCCGGCGTCGGCGGGCGGCAACTATGTGCTGACCACCTCTTACACGATGAACAACCTCGCGCAAAATCAGCAAATCAATTATGACGCAAGCGGCATTTGCGAAACAGCGGGGAATGCCTACATTGCCGGTTGGAGCGATGACAGCATTACCTGCCCCGTCAACACCGGCGACAGCCGTATGCAATATGCGACGCAAGAAGCGAACATTTTGCGCTATGTTTCCACGGCATCGTTCCTTTCTTCGCAAAACACCGGTACGGCAGGGTTTGACGCCGAGGGCGCAGGGCTTTGCTTCGGCTCGCTGTGTATGGAGGGCTCCGCAATCGGCACGCAGGTGAAAGGCGCGTTGCGCGACTTCCGCGACAATGTTTTGGCAAAGAGCGAGTGGGGCAACACCATTATTGATAAGTATTATAACGAGTGGTCGCCGGCTTTGGTGGCCGCCGCGCAAGAGCACCCGTCGTTAAAGACGCTCGGCAAAATTGTGTTGGTGCCCGCGTCGGTCGTGGCGTTTTTCACGGCAGAGTAAGGGTTGCAAGTCATTTTTGTAAAAGCGCATTTTTATTTAATAGTATATTGCGGCGGGGTTTATCTCCGCCGCCAATTCGTTGCAGGAGCAGTTTGGGGTTTGTCGGGGAACACACGGAACGGGCAAATGCAAGGCGTGCGTAGGGGCGGGTGATTCCCCTGACAGGGGAAATGTCCGCGAATGCGGACAAAAGGGTGCCCGTTTTCGGAGAAAATCCACGCCGCCCGTAGATTTCGATATAATTTTGCGGAACGACACAAAGGTCGTTCCCTACAATTCGTAGGGGCGAACTGTGTTCGTCCGTGATTTTTGATGTGATT
>JBJEPV010000212.1:0-5015 GCA_051881415.1 Candidatus Fimenecus sp. | reverse complement strand
AGCGATAAATACCCATTTGCAAAATCCTGTTGGTGGCTGTGCACGGAATACCCGCACGCTTTGGCAACGATTTCTTCAATTTCTGCGCCGGAAACGGTGCAAAGTCCGCTTCTTTGCAATGCGGTTACTCTGCCATTCTCGGTTAAAAAGTTTTTTTCCTGTGCTGTTACGAGCACCAACGGCAAATCAGCACGCAGGCGCAATTCCGTAATCTGTGACAAAACTTCCGTTGAGATTTTCGCGAAACACGACACAAGCCGCGGCGGCAAGTACGGAAAAACGCTCTCTATACCGCATAAGGCTTTATTTGGCATTCTTTTTTCACCTCAATGCAATATATGGTTACTTGTCCTGAAATAGAACAACTATTTCTTGAAACCGCGGTAAGTCTATGGTATACTAAACGAAAAGATGATTTGTATTTTGCAAAGGACACGAATATGGAAAAAACACTGAAAAAACCGAAAACCGCATTTTTAAAAGATAACCGATTTATCTTTCTTTCCGGCATTTGCGCTTTTGTCATTATGATGCTGGTTTACTATTGCTATGATTTGATTCCGTTTGGGGATATGACCATTTTACGAATGGATTTGTATCATCAATACGGACCTTTATTTGCCGAGCTGTATGACCGTATTACTTCCGGCGGTTCCCTACTCTACTCTTGGGAATCGGGTTTGGGCAGCAGTTTCCTCGGGAATTTTCTCAACTATCTTTCCAGCCCCGTCACGCTGATTATCTTGTTGTTTGGGCATGAAAATATTCCAGAAGCGATTGCCGCGATGATTGTAATCAAGGCTGTACTTTCCGCGTGCGCCTTTACCTACTATTTGAAGGCTTCCCTGCGGCAACACAGCGCGGCAACGGCGGCGTTCGGCGTACTGTATGCGTTTTGCGGCTATTTTGTGGCGTATTATTGGAATGTGATGTGGCTGGACGCTATGTATCTGTTCCCGTTTGTGATTTTGGGCATTGAACGCATCATTCGCACCGGAAAAGCGAAAACCTATTGCATTTCGTTGATTTTGTGCTTTATCACCAATTACTATATGGCGTATATGGTCTGTATTTTCTCGGTTTTGTACTTTTTGGCTTACTATTTTGCCCATTATCCGTTGACGAAAAAATTCCGAGAAACGCTTTCCGATGCGCCGAAAAAACCGTCTGTCATTCAAAAATTACGTAATTCTGTTTTCTTTTGCAGCGGTTGGAAATTTGCGTTTTATTCCGTGGTTGCCGTCGGGCTTGTCGCCGTGCTTTTGTTGCCGTTGATTGAGGTTTTAAGCAACAGTTCTGCCACAAGCGGCTCCGCCCCCACAACCTATAAAAAATATTTTGCTGTGTTTGATTTTCTCGCCAACCATTTGGCGGCGAATGAGCCGACGATTCGCAGCAGCGGCTCGGATGTTTTGCCGAATGTCTACTGCGGTATGCTCACCTTGGTTTTGGTGCCGCTGTTTTTGTTCTGCAAAAAAATTCCCGTACGCGAAAAGGTTTCCTATGTTTGCTTGCTGGCGGTTTTATATTTCAGTTTCACCCTCAATTATTTGAACTTCTTTTGGCACGGCTTTCACTTCCCGAACGACTTGCCGTACCGTTTTTCCTTTATGTACAGCTTTGTTTTATTACAAATGGCTTACAAAACCTTTATGCACATTCGGTCGTTCTCCGGCAATCAGATTTTAGCGACCGGTATCGGCATTGTCGGCTTTATTGTCTTGGTTGAAAAAATCACTTCTAAAAATATTGACGATATTTCTCTGCTTGTCAGCCTGGTCTTTGCAGTGATTTATGTTGCGGTCTTGTATTTGTTCCGCAACAAAAAGTTGATGTCCTCCGTGGTTTCTGTGTTGTTGCTTTGCTGTGTGATTTCGGAAATCGCGCTCGGCAACACAGACCACTATTCCGCAAATCAGTCGAAAGAAAGTTACACTTCGGATTATGCGGATTTTCGCGAAATCAAGACAAAGCTGGACGAACAAGACGGTTCTTTTTACCGTATGGAACTGACAGACCTGCGCACAAGGATGGATCCGAGTTGGTACAATTACAACGGTGTTTCCGTGTTCTCATCCATGGCTTATGAAAAAGTTGCGAACATTCAGCAGGATGTCGGTATGTTCGGAAATTATATCAACAGTTACACCTACCGTCTGCAAACACCGGTTTACAATGCAATGTTTGGCTTAAAATATATCGTTGATAATGACAATACCGATATGAATCCGTTGCTTTACAAAGAACTGTTTTCAAGCGGCAAATTCACAGCATATAAAAACCTTTACGATTTACCGATTGCGTTTGCCTGCGGGGCGGATACGGCGGATTGGTCTTCCAAAGAGGCAGGAAACCCGTTTTTGGCGCAACAGCAATGGTTTTACTATGCGACTGGTGTGGATAATGTTTTCCGCAAGCTGACGGTGGACTATATCGATTACAACAATGTTATGGAAGTTTTAGATGCAGATGTAGAGTCGGGCAATATCAGTTTTACAAAAGAAGATTCCACAACAAGCGGGAGTTTTACAATCGAAATGACCCCGCAACGCACGGAAAATGTGTATATTTATGTAAAATCCACCAAAACGGATTCCGCAACCGTTTCCGCGAACTTGTATTCCAAAACATTCAGCACATCCGAAGGGTATATTTTAGACATCGGCGTCCGCCCCGCGGGTGAAACCATTTTTGTGGACATTCCGATTAAAAACGGTGAAACCGCCGGCACGGTAGAATTTTATGCATATTCTTTGGATGCGACCGCATTTAAGAAAGGCTATGAAGTCCTCGCAGATGACGGTCGGCTTTCGATTACTTCGTATTCGGACACAGAGATTGTCGGGTCACTGACCGCCGCAGAGAATGAAATTGTGTATACCTCCATTCCGTACGACACAAATTGGTTTGTGTATATAGACGGCAAGCGGGTATACAGTGCAGATATTCTCTCTGTTTCCGACGGCTTACTGGCGTTCCGCGTCGGCGCGGGTGCGCACACGGTCACCCTGCGTTACGCTTCGAGAGGGCTGCAAGCCGGCAGTATCATCACCTGTATTTTCATCGTGCTTGTCACCTTCTTGATTATCTGCCGTCGCCGTGAATGGCTGTTCTATAAGCCGCACATTACAGAAAAATGGTCAAGCGGTGCGACGGTCGATGATGAGTCGATTGCAGAGCAAAGCGACATTGCCGAATTTTTGGATTTGGATATTATCGTAGAGGACTCGCGCAAATCCAACCCCGAAAAAGGAAACTCCGCAGACGAGCATAAAAACAAATAAATATTCTGAAAAAAACAACCCCATGCACATTCCGTTGAAAAGTGCACGGGGTTGTTCTGTTTTGTTCATTTACTTCTTCAATGCCGAATCGGTTACTTTGCGGAACCTTGCGGTAATATCCTTCGGTCTTGTTACCGCAGAGCCGATAACCACCGCATACGGATTTGCTTCCCAAACCTTTTTAAGCTGGTTTGCCTCCCAAATACCGCCCTCTGCAATAATTTTTGCGTGCAGAGATTGTACCATTTCGGCGATAAAATCATAATCCGGAATGGCAATTCCTTTTGTACTTTCCGTATAACTTCGCATGGTACAGCCAATATAGTCAAATCCAAGCACGTCGGCATATTTTGCTTCTTCCATATTGGAAATATCCGCCATAATTTCCACAGACGGCTTGTTGATGCGGATGTAATCAACCAAATCCTCTAATTTTTCACCGTTCGGGCGCGGGCGAAGTGTTGCGTCCAGCGCGACGACTTCGGTGTCGGTTTCCTCCAACAGGGCTTTGACTTCTTTTAAAGTCGGCGTGATATACACATTGCTGTCCGGGTATACGGCTTTCATAATGCCAATCGTGGGTAACCCTGTTTCCGCTTTAATACTGTTGATGTCGGAAACATAATTACACCGAATGGCATCTGCGCCGCCTTCTTTTGCGGCTTTTGCCATTAAATGCATTATGTTATAGCCATACAGCGGTTCGCCTTTTACGGCTTGGCAACTGATGATTAAACTGTTTTGTTTGATATGTGCCACGGTATTCCCCTCTTTTACAGCATTGCGGCAATTTCTTTTGCCTTCGCTTTCCCTGCATCCGAAAGAGGCAAAAACGGTTTACGGCATTCCCCGACTGGCAGACCGAGATTTTTTAGAATTTCCTTTTCCATTTGGAAAACGCCGAACGGAATCATTGCGGAAATGATACGGTTTGCCTTTTCCTGCGCTTTTTGCGCGGCGGTAATATCCCCTTTGTTGAAGCTATTGTAAATCTCTAAAATGATATGCGGCATAAAGTTATATGTACTGCCGATACCGCCGTCTGCACCCATGGAAAGGCCTGCCACCAACATTTCATCAAAGCCGTTGAACACAAACAAATCCCGCGATAAATGCTTAAACTGTTCAAGTTCAAACAGATTTTGCGAGGTGTGCTTAATGCCGAGCAGCTTTTCGTCCTGTATAAATGCATTCACAACATCGAGCATCCCGTTAAAGCCACCCGCATTCGGGAAGTTATACATCAGCATCGGCAAAGAAGTTGCCTGCATAATGTCGCTGTAATAGGTTTTGATGGCTTCTAACGGAAAGGAATAGTAGAACGGCGCAACTGCGCTGACTGCGTCAAAGCCACTGCTTTCAGCAACCTTTGCCATGCGAATGGCGCTGTCTGTTGAGATCGCGCCGACATGCGCAAATAAATTGCATTTGCCGCCGACATGCTTGCCGACGACGCGAAAGACCTCCATACGCTCTTCTTCCGTCAGCAGAAAGCCTTCCCCCGTACTGCCGCCGACATAAAGACCTGTCAGCCCTGCGTCAATACAGTGGTCTGCAAGCACTTTTAATGCATCATAGTTCACGCTGCCGTCCGCCGAAAAAGGGGTCATCAGCGCGGCGTACACACCTTGAAAATTTTTCATATTGTTTTCTCCGTTTCCTCTGCCTTTGCTACTGTCAATTTTGTACCGACAATTTCCGGCAATTTGTCGTTGTCCAAAATCAATTTTT
>JBJEPV010000211.1:0-24625 GCA_051881415.1 Candidatus Fimenecus sp. | reverse complement strand
TGGTGGAGACGGTCGGACATGAAGCTTCGCTTCGTGCGTTTGCTTCGCAAACCTTTCGCATTGTATGTCCCTTTTGCTGACGCAAAAGATGGACGAACGGTTCGCTCCCGACAGGAAATTTATTCGAGAAAATAAAAGACTGCAAACTTTTCGTTTGCAGTCTTTCTTTATGGTGGAGACGGTCGGGATCGAACCGATGACCTCCACACTGCCAGTGTGGCGCTCTCCCAGCTGAGCTACGCCCCCATATGTTCACAAACCGTTGATTTTACTTCGTTTCGGTATGCTTTTTATATTCAATTGTAAAATGTGATTTGGGGTAGTTTACCTGTCGGCTTGCTCTCCCAGCTGAGCTACGCCCCCATATGTTTTTGCATTGCTCGACCGTGCCGCGCGTTTGCGTAGGCTATTATAGCATATCCTTTTTCGTTTCGCAAGCATTTTTCAGAAAAATTTTTGCCGCCTTTTCTCTTGTGCATTTCGCATAATCTTTTCTTAAAAAAATTGTCGGATAGTCCGAAATTCGCCCGCCGCCCTACCGTTTTTACGCAAAATATGCTATACTTTTAAAAATTCTTTTTTCAAAGAGGCGTTTTTTATGGAATTTTTAACCAATGAATTTACATATCCCTCCGCTTCGGGGCTTTGCGATATATTTGCCCAAAGCGCCGCCCCCGCCGATTTCGGTGCGGTAAAAGGCGTGGTACAAATTGCGCACGGTATGGCGGAGTATTCCAACCGTTACGCCCGTTTTGCCATGGAGCTTTGCAAACGCGGCTATGCGGTCTATATCAACGACCATTTGGGGCACGGCTGTTCCGTGGAAAACGAGGACGAACGCGGCTATTTCGGTGATGACGGTGCCAACAGTCTTGTGGAAGATATGAAACAACTGACCGACATAGCGCGGCAGGAATACCCCAATCTCCCCGTATATCTGTTCGGCCACAGCATGGGCTCGTTTTTGGCGCGCAAATACACCGCCAAATACGGTCACACCCTGGACGGCGTGATTTACTGCGGGACAAGCGGCGCAAACCCCGCGGCGGGTATGGGCATCGCGCTTGTCAACTATATGATTAAACGCGAGGGCGTGCTGTACCGTTCCGCCTTTGTGGACAATATGGCGTTCGGCACTTACAATAAAAAGACCGCCAAAAACACCAAATTCGACTGGCTTTCGCGTGACGAAAAAGAAGTCAACAAATATATTGAGGACGACAACTGCGGCTTTTTGTTCACCTTAGGCGGGTTTAAAACGCTGTTTTCGCTGTTGAAAGAGATTTCCGGCAAGGTTTGGTACAACACCGTGCCCGCCGATTTGCAGATTTTGCTGATTGCAGGCGACAAAGACCCCGTTGGCGAATACGGCAAGGGCGTGACGGAGGTTTACAAAACCCTGCGCAAAACCGGCCACACCAACACCGTGATGAAACTGTATCCCGAAGCGCGCCACGAACTGCTTAACGAATTAAACCGCGAAGAGGTCACCGAGGATATTCTCCGGTGGTTAGACGCGCGCACCGAAAGTTCGGCGAACGACGCCCCCGCGCCCGCCGACGAAGTCGCCGAGCCCGACGCGGAAAATGCAGACGAGGGCTGACGCGCTGTTGTCAAAATTCACAAAGCAAGGTTGCAAAATCCGTTGAAGTTGTCAATCTCTCCAATCTTGAAAAATCATAGGATTTTCCCTTGATTTTCTTTGTCAAAAAAAGTAGAATAGCAATGTGATTTTTACTGACGGAGGTATCGGCTGTGCTGTATTTGTGCACGAATGGGCATAACAATTTCATCAGCCGAATGCTTACGGCGGGGTTGTGCGAATTCTACGAACGAGTTGCGCAAAAAATCAAATACACAAACAAAATCTGTCTGTCTGCGGCGTAGTGTAACCTACGCCGTTTTGTATTTTTTTTAAAGCATTTTGTGAGGTAAAAAGCATGAAAAAAGTAGCCATTATTATGGGGTCGGACAGCGACCTGCCGATTGCCGAAAAGGCGGCGGCACAGTTAAAGGAATTGGATATTCCGTTTGAAGTGCATGTGATGTCCGCGCACCGCACGCCCGACGAGGCCTGCAATTTTGCAAAAAACGCCAAAGCAAACGGCTTCGGCGTGCTCATTTCGATTGCCGGTATGGCGGCGCACTTGGGCGGCGTTTTGGCGGCAAACACCACCTTGCCGATTATCGGCGTGCCGGGCAAATCTTCGTTTGAGGGCTTGGACGCGTTGCTTGCCACCGTGCAGATGCCGTCGGGCATTCCCGTGGCGACCGTCGCCGTAAACGGCTCGAAAAATGCGGCAATTTTAGCCGCGCAAATGCTTGCCCTCTCCGACAGCGAATTGGACGCAAAACTTGTTTCGATGCGGGAAAAAATGGCGGACGAAGTCCGCGCCAAAGACGCAAAAATCGCGGCACAGTTTGCAGAGTAAACCCATTAAAAAGCAAAATGAAGGATATTAGAATAAAAGGAGTTCAGCAAAATGGAAAAATTAGAACAGCTTTATGAAGGCAAAGCCAAAAAGGTCTTTAAGACAGACGACCCCGAATTGTTGATTGTCGATTACAAAGATGACGCCACCGCCTTTAACGGTGAGAAAAAGGGCACGATTATGGGCAAAGGCGTGGTCAACAACCGTATGACCAACCATGTGTTTGCAAAATTGGAAGAAGCGGGCGTGCCCACGCACCTCGTCAAAGAACTTTCCGACCGCGAAACCTTGGTGAAAAAGGTTTCGATTGTTCCGTTGGAAGTCATTGTCCGCAATGTGGCGGCAGGCAGTTTCTCCAAACGCATGGGCGTCGCAGAGGGTACGGAACTTCTCTGCCCGATTTTGGAATTCAGTTATAAAAACGATGACCTCGGCGACCCGTTTATCAATGACGATTACGCGCTCGCTTTGGGGCTTGCCACACAGGCAGAAATCGACACCATCAAAGCCTACACCCGCAAGGTCAACGAATTTTTGAAAGGCTATTTCCTCGCCGCGGGGATGAAACTCATCGACTTCAAAATCGAATTCGGCAAAACGAGCGACGGCACGATTATTCTTGCCGACGAAATCTCGCCCGACACCTGCCGTTTGTGGGATGTCAACACCAACGAAAAGCTGGACAAAGACCGTTTCCGCCGCGACATGGGCAATGTGGAGGAAGCGTACAACGAAGTGTTCAAGCGCCTCGGTCTTGCATAAGGAAATCTGATTACAAAGAGGTATACTATGTTCGATACCATTCACGAAGAATGCGGCGTATTCGGTATTTACAGCGAGAAAACCACCGATGTCGCCATGAGCGCATATTATGCGCTGTTTGCTTTGCAGCACCGCGGGCAGGAAAGCTGCGGCATTGCCGTCAATGACGACGGCATCATTTCCTGCCACAAAAGCGCGGGGCTTGTCAACGATGTGTTTAAAAAGGATACGCTCGACGCTTTGGGGCAAGGGCAAATGGCTGTCGGCCATGTGCGCTACGGCACCACGGGCTCGGGCGGCATTGCCAACGCACAGCCGATGGTTGTCAACCACATCAAGGGCAGTATGGCACTGGCGCACAACGGCAACCTGACCAACTCCGCAGAATTGCGCGAGGCGCTCGAAATGAACGGCTCGATTTTCCATTCGACCAGTGATACGGAGGTGATCTCCTATATCATCACAAAAGAGCGTATTTCCGCGCCGTCCATTGAAGCAGCGGTCTTTTCGGCAATGTACCGCTTGAAAGGCGCGTATTCCTTAATTATTATGTCCCCCTCCAAGTTGATTGCGGCGCGTGACCCGTTGGGCTTCCGCCCGTTGTGCATCGGCAAAAAAGACGGGCAAATTTTGTTTGCTTCGGAAACCTGCGCGCTCAACACATTAGGCGCAGAATATGTGCGCGATGTGCGCCCCGGCGAAATTGTTGTGGTCGACAAATACGGTATGCGCTCCATTGAGGGGCACTGCACCGACTGCAAAAAGGCGCTTTGCGTATTTGAATATATCTATTTCGCCCGTCCCGACTCGGAAATTGAGGGTTGCTCGGTGCATTTGGCGCGGCAAAAAGCAGGCGCGTTTCTTGCAAAACAGCACCCCGTAGAGGCGGATGTCGTGGTCGGCGTGCCCGACTCGGGGCTGGATGCCGCCATGGGCTATGCCAAAGAATCGGGCATTCCCTACGGTATGGGCTTTATCAAAAACAAATACATCGGGCGGTCATTCATTCAGCCCACGCAGGCCCAGCGCGAAAGCGATGTGCGCATTAAACTGAATGTTGTGCCCTCCACTGTCAAGGGCAAGCGCGTGGTTATGATTGACGACTCGATTGTGCGCGGCACAACCTCGGCGCGCATTGTAAAACAACTGCGCGAGGCAGGCGCGAAAGAAGTGCATGTGCGCGTTTCCGCACCGCCGTTTCGGCACGCGTGCTATTTCGGCGTGGATATTGACTCGGCGGAAAACTTAATTGCCAACAGCCACTCCGTAGACGAGATTTGCGAAATCATTGGGGCGGACTCTTTGGGCTATTTGAGCGAAGAAAATGTTTTGCATTTGGCGGACGGCTGTCCGTTGGATTTGTGCGCGGCATGTTTTAACGGCGATTACCCCGTGGAGCCGCCCAAAGAAAATGCAAAATCCAAATTTGAAACCAAATTGAGTGAAAAACACACGGGAGGCGACGAATAATATGGAAAGCAGTTTTTCGGAAAGCTATAAGGCGGCGGGCGTGGATATTACCGCCGGCTACAAATCGGTGGAACTGATGAAACAGCATATCAAACGCACCTTAACCCCGGGCGCGATGTCGGACATCGGCGGCTTCGGCGGGCTGTTTTTGCCGGATTTAACGGGGATTAAGAATCCCGTGCTCGTCAGCGGCACGGACGGCGTCGGCACCAAACTCAAAATTGCTATGCTTTTAGACAAGCATGACACCATCGGCATTGACTGCGTAGCCATGTGCGTAAACGATGTCATTTGCTGTGGGGCAAAGCCGTTGTTTTTCCTCGATTACATTGCCTGCGGGAAAAATATCCCCGAAAAAATTGCCGCAATTGTTTCGGGTGTGGCAGAGGGCTGTGTGCAGGCAGGCTGTGCGCTTATCGGCGGCGAAACCGCCGAGCACCCCGGTATGATGGCGGAGGATGACTATGACCTGGCGGGCTTTACCGTGGGCATTGTGGACCGCGACAAGGTTTTTGACAACAACACCGTGAAAGCGGGCGACGCGATGATCGCCCTGCCCTCGACGGGCGTGCATTCCAACGGATTTTCGCTGGTGCGCAAAGTATTTGATGTGGAAAACAAAGATATTAACATCTATTCCGACGAATTGGGCAAAACCGTGGGTGAGGCGCTTTTAACCCCGACCAAAATTTATGTAAAACCCGTTTTGGCGCTTGCAGAAAAAGTCAATATCAAGGCGGTTTCGCACATCACGGGCGGCGGCTTCTATGAAAACATTCCGAGAAGTCTGCCCAACGGATTTACCGCGCAAATCGACCGTAAGGCGCTTCGGATTTTGCCGATTTTCGATTTGTTGCAAAAGACGGGCAATATCCCCGAGCGTGATATGTTCAACACCTACAATATGGGCGTCGGTATGAGTTTAGTGGTGGACAGCGACAAGGCGGACGAGGCGTTGCAAATCCTCAAAGCAAACGGCGAGGATGCCTATCTGATTGGCGAAATCACAAAGAGCGACGCAGGCGTGGTGATTGCGTAATGAAAAACATTGTAGTCTTGGTTTCGGGCGGCGGCACAAATTTGCAGGCGCTCATAGACGCCGAACACCGCGGCGAAATCCCGAACGGCAAAATCACCTGCGTGATTTCTTCGAAAGCGGACGCATACGCGCTGGAACGCGCCAAGCAGAACAATATCAAAACCCGTGTGCTTGTGCGCAAAGACTATGCGGACATTGCCGCGTATTCGCGCGCAATGGTCGAGGCGTTGCAGGAAGAAAACGCCGATTTGGTGATTTACGCGGGCTTTATGACCATTTTGGACGAGCAGGTCACCAACGCGTTCCCCTACAAAATGATGAATGTGCACCCCGCGCTGATTCCCTCCTTCTGCGGCAAGGGCTATTACGGCTTGCGCGTGCACGAAGAGGTACTGCGGCGCGGCGTCAAAGTGACGGGCGCAACCGTGCATTTTGTCACCGAGGTTTGTGACGGCGGCCCGATTATTTTGCAAGCGGCAGTGCCGGTTTTAGAAACCGACACCCCTGAAAGTTTACAGCGGCGCGTGATGGAAGAATGCGAGTGGAAACTCCTGCCGAAAGCCGCGGCGCTGTTCTGCGACGGCAAAATCACCGTGAAAGACGGCAAAACACATATAGAATCGTGAGGTTTTAGTATGAAAACATTGGATATTCAAAAGCTCCTTTCCGAAAATGCGTACCCCGGGCGCGGCATTATTCTCGGCAAAAGCCCCGACGGCAAAAACGCCGTAATCGCTTACTTCATTATGGGCAGAAGCGTCAACTCCCGCAACCGCGTGTTTGAAGCGACGGCGGACGGCATTCGCACCAAAGCGTTTGACGAGTCGAAACTCTCCGACCCGCATTTGATTATCTATTCCCCCGTGCGCGTGCTCGGCAACAAAACGATTGTCACCAACGGCGACCAGACCGATACCATTTATGCGGGTATGGATTGCCAGCAGACCTTTGAACAGTCTTTACGCTGCCGCGAATATGAGGACGACGCGCCCAACTACACCCCGCGCATTTCGGGCATTGTGCACCGCGAAAACGGTGCGATGAACTATGCGCTGTCCATTTTGAAATCCGCGGACGGTAACCCCGACAGCGTGCACCGTTTCACCTTCGGCTACGAAAATCCCGTGAACGGCGAGGGGCATTTTATCCACACCTATATGGGCGACGGCAACCCCCTGCCCTCTTTTGAAGGCGAGCCCGAAAAAATCACGGTGGAAAATGACATTGATGTGTTCACCGATATGCTTTGGGACAATTTGAACGAGGACAACAAAGTGTCCTTGTTTGTGCGCTATATTGATTTGGAAAGCGGCAACACGACGGACCGCATTGTCAATAAAAACAAATAACGGAGGGCGAATATGAAAGAACTGGAACTGAAATACGGCTGTAACCCCAACCAAAAGCCGTCCAAAATTTTTATGCAGGGCGAAAAAGACCTACCCATCACCGTTTTAAACGGCAAACCCGGCTACATCAACTTTTTAGATGCGTTTAACAGTTGGCAACTTGTCAAAGAATTAAAAGCGGCGCTCGGGCTTCCTGCGGCGGCATCGTTCAAGCATGTCAGCCCCGCAGGCGCGGCGGTCGGTCTGCCGCTGTCGGACACTTTAAAGAAAATCTATTGGGTAGACGATTTGGAACTTTCCCCGCTTGCCTGTGCGTACGCCAGAGCCCGCGGTGCGGACAGAATGTCCTCATTCGGCGACTGGATTGCGCTTTCCGATGTGTGCGATGTGCCCACCGCAAAATTGATTGCGCGCGAGGTTTCCGACGGCATCATCGCCCCCGGGTATGAGCCGGAAGCGCTCGAAATTCTCAAAGGCAAACGCAAAGGTACATACAACATTGTCGAAATTGATGCAAACTATGTGCCCGCCCCCGTTGAGCACAAAGATGTGTTCGGCATCACCTTTGAACAAGGCAGAAACGAACTGAAAATCGACGAAAATTCACTCAAAAATTTGGTGACGGAAAATAAAAATCTTCCGGAATCGGCAAAACGCGATTTGGTGATTGCGCTTATCACCTTAAAATACACGCAATCGAACTCCGTGTGCTACGCAAAAGACGGGCAAACGATAGGCGTAGGCGCGGGACAGCAGTCGCGTATTCACTGCACACGCCTTGCGGGCAACAAAGCGGATATTTGGCATTTGCGCCAGCACCCGAAAGTGCTTGCCCTTGATTTTATTGACACCATTGCGCGCCCCAACCGCGACAACGCGATTGATGTGTATATCTCGGACGAATACGAAGATGTCATCGGCGACGATGTGTGGCAGAACACCTTTAAAACCCGTCCCGAACCGCTGACGAGAGAAGAAAAGAAAGCGTGGCTCTCACAGTTTAACGATGTTTCGCTGGGCTCGGACGCGTTCTTCCCGTTTGATGACAACATTGAGCGCGCCAGAAGAAGCGGCGTTTCTTATATCGTACAGCCGGGCGGCTCTATCCGTGACGATATTGTCATTGACTGCTGCAACAAATACGGCATTGCCATGGCATTTACGGGCATTCGCCTGTTCCATCATTAAAATTCTTTCCGCTCTCGAAATACGGGGGCGGAAAAGCCATATCAAAACAAAGTTGTAAGAGGTAACGCGTATGAAAATTTTGGTTGTCGGCGGCGGCGGCCGCGAGCACGCCATTATTAAGAAACTGAAAGAAAATCCGCAGGTGACGGAAATTTTCGCTTGCCCCGGCAACGGCGGCATTGCCAAAGATGCCACCTGTGTGGACATCGGCGCAAAGGATTTGGAAAAAATCGCCGATTTCGCCGTGGAAAATCAAATAGATTTTTGCGTGGTTGCGCCCGATGACCCGCTGGTGCTCGGGTGTGTGGATTTGCTCGAATCCAAAGGCATTCCGTGCTTCGGCCCAGATAAAAAAGCGGCGATTTTGGAGGGCAGTAAGGTATTCTCCAAAAACCTGATGAAAAAATACAACATTCCGACCGCGCGATATGAAGTCTTCGACAGCGCGGCGGCGGCAATAGACTACATCGAAGCGCAAAACGAGTTCCCCACCGTCATTAAAGCGGACGGCTTGGCTTTGGGCAAAGGCGTAATTATCGCCGAAACGCTCCAAGCGGCGGAGGACGCTGTGAAATCCATTATGGAGGACAAAAAGTTCGGTGACAGCGGCAACCATATTGTGGTTGAGGAATTTTTGACAGGCCCCGAAGTTTCGGTGCTTTCGTTTACCGACGGCAAAACCGTTGTGCCGATGGTTTCTTCCATGGACCACAAGCGTGCGCTGGACGGCGACAAAGGCTTAAACACCGGCGGTATGGGCACAGTCGCACCCAACCCCTATTACACGGACGAAATCGCCAAAGCATGTATGGAAACGATTTTCCTGCCGACCATGCGCGCGATGAATGGGGAGGGCAGAACCTTCAAGGGCTGTTTGTACTTCGGGCTGATGCTCACCCCGAAAGGGCCGAAAGTGATTGAATACAACTGCCGCTTCGGCGACCCCGAAACGCAAGTCGTTTTGCCGCTTTTAAAAACGGATTTGCTGACCGTGATGCAGGCGGTGCACGATGAAACGCTGTCCGACTTACCTGTCGAATTTGCAAAGGAAAGCGCGGCGTGCGTGATTGTCGCTTCGGGCGGTTACCCCGAAAGCTACAAAAAAGGTTGCCTGATGGATTTAGGAAACGCCGAAAACCTGCCCGATGTTACCGTGTACCACGCGGGTACGGCACTTCGTGACGGCAAACTCGTCACATCGGGTGGCAGAGTGTTGGGCGTGACCGCCACGGGCGCGGATTTGCCCGCGGCACTCCGTAAAGCCTACGAGGCCGTAAATGAAATCACCTTTGACGGCGCGTTTTGCCGAAAAGACATCGGTGCGCGCGCGTTACAGGCGTTAGAAAATTAAGGGAGGCGCAAAATGGTTTACCGTATTTATGTGGAAAAGAAAAAGCAGTTTGCCGACGAGGCAAAAACCCTGCTTTGGGATATTCGTTCGCTGTTGATGATTGACTCTGTGACCGATGTGCGGCTGTTTAACCGCTATGATGTGGAAAATATCGACGAGGATTTGTTCAAAGCGTGTGAAAAAACCGTGTTTTCCGAGCCACAGCTCGACAACACCTATGCGCATCTGCCGCAGACGGACAGCGCCGTGTTTGCCACGGAATATCTGCCCGGGCAGTTTGACCAGCGCGCGGACTCCTGTGCACAGTGTATTCAAATCGTCTCGCAGGGCGACAAACCGACGGTGCGCACCGCAAAAGTCTATATGATTTTCGGCAAAGTCAGCCCCGCCGAACTTGCGGCGATTAAAAAATATGTCATTAACCCCGTGGAAAGCCGCGAAGCGTCGCTTGACCGCGTGGAAACCTTGAATATTCCGTACACCATTCCGACCGAAGTGGAAACCTTAACGGGCTTTACCGCCCTTACAGACACGGAATTGGCGGAATTTGTGCAGAAATATGCCCTTGCGATGGACAATGCGGATATCGCATTTTGTCAGGACTATTTCAAAAGCGAGCACCGCGACCCGACCATTACCGAAATCCGTATGATTGACACCTATTGGTCGGACCACTGCCGCCACACCACCTTTTTGACCACGATTGACGGCGCCGAAATCGAAGACCCGTCCGTGAAAGCGGCATATGACCGCTATGTTGCCATTCGTAAGGAATTGGGGCGCACCAAGCCGCAGAATTTAATGGATTTGGCGACCATCGGCGCGCGCTATTTAAAGCACACAGGTCAACTGAAAAATTTGGACGAGTCCGAAGAAATCAACGCCTGCACCGTGAAAATCAAAGTCGATGTGGACGGCGTTGACGAAGACTGGCTGTTCTTATTTAAAAACGAAACGCACAACCACCCGACCGAAATTGAGCCGTTCGGCGGTGCGGCAACCTGCATCGGCGGCGCGATTCGTGACCCGCTGTCCGGGCGCGGTTATGTGTATCAAGCAATGCGCGTCACAGGCGCGGCGAACCCCTTAAAGCCCGTGAAAGACACCATGACCGGCAAACTGCCGCAAAGAAAACTCGTCACCACCGCGGCGGCGGGGTACAGTTCTTACGGCAACCAAATCGGGCTTGCCACAGGGCAAGTGGACGAAATCTACCACGAGGGCTATGTTGCCAAGCGTATGGAAATCGGCGCGGTGGTCGGCGCGGCACCCGCGAAAAATGTACGCCGTGAAGTGCCCGCCCCCGGCGATATTGTCGTGCTGTTGGGCGGCAGAACCGGCCGTGACGGCTGCGGCGGCGCAACAGGCTCTTCCAAATCGCACAAACTGTCCTCTTTGGAACAGTGCGGCGCGGAAGTCCAAAAGGGCAACGCTCCCGAAGAACGCAAACTGCAAAGACTGTTCCGCAATCCCGACGCAACCAAACTGATTAAACGCTGCAACGACTTCGGCGCAGGCGGTGTTTCGGTGGCAATCGGTGAATTGGCGGACGGCTTACACATTGATTTAAACAAAGTCCCGAAAAAATACGAGGGCTTGGACGGCACGGAACTCGCGATTTCCGAATCGCAGGAGCGCATGGCGGTTGTACTCGCGCCCGAAGATGTGGACGCATTCTGCGCGCTTGCGGCAGAGGAAAATCTCGAATCCACCGTGGTGGCAACAGTCGTCGCTGAGCCCAGACTTACGATGGAATGGAACGGCAAAACGATTGTCGATATTTCCCGCGAATTCTTAAACTCCAACGGCGCGGAAAAGCACACCCGCATTGCGGTTTCCGCATTCCCGACAGTGGAAAAACAAGTCGAGGGCAAACCCAATGCGGACAAATTCCGTGCGCTCGCTTCGGATTTAAATGTCTGCTCGAAACGCGGTCTCGCAGAACGCTTTGACTCGACCATCGGCGCGAACACGGTATTGATGCCGTTCGGCGGTAAATATCAGTTGACGCCCGCGCAAAGTATGGCGGCGAAAATCCCCGTATTGCACGGCGACACCAAAACCTGTTCCGTCATGGCGTGGGGCTACAACCCCTTCATCACCGAGAAAAACCAATACCTCGGTGCGTATCTTGCGGTGGTGGAGTCGGTTTCCAAGTTGATTGCCACAGGCGCAAACCTTGACACCTGCTACCTCACTTTCCAAGAATATTTTGAGCGTATGACCGAGGACGCGTCCCGTTGGGGCAAGCCCGCGGCGGCGCTGTTGGGCGCGTTGACCGCGCAGTTGGAATTGGGGATTGCCTCTATCGGCGGCAAGGACTCGATGAGCGGTACATTTGAAGATATTGATGTGCCCCCGACGCTGGTTTCCTTTGCGGTGTCCGTCTGCAACAGCGACAACATCATTTCCCCCGAATTCAAACTCCCCGGCTCGAAAGTCTACTACCTTGCGCCGAAGAAAAATGCCGACGGCACATTGGACACCGAAAGCCTGCTTTCCGTTTACAAAACCGTGTCGGATTTGATTGCGCAAAAGAAAGTGCTTTCCGCCTTTACGCCCACCTACGGCGGCATTGCCGAGGGCTTGATGAAAGCCGCATTCGGCAATCACATCGGCTTTAAACTTGACCGTGCATTCGCGCAGGACGCTTTGTATACCTACGATTACGGCGCGTTTGTATTTGAGGCGGCAGAGGAATTGGAAGGCTTTACGCTTTTGGGCGAAACCACCTATGACTACGCGCTGAAAATCGGCATTGAGACGATTGATTTACAAGAAATCTGCGACATTTACGAAAACAAACTCGAAAGCGTATTCGCCTGCAACATCGAAACGGACAAAACTCCCGTTGCCCCGCTTGAATACAAAGCCGAAAGCCGCGTTGCGCCGAAAATCGGCGTTGCGCGCCCGAAAGTGCTTATCCCCGTATTCCCCGGTACAAACTGCGAATATGACACCGCCCGCGCGCTCACCCGCGCAGGGGCTGACCCGAAAATTATGGTCATTCGCAACCTGTCGGCAAAAGATATTGCAGACAGCGTAGCAGCATTTGCAAAAGAATTGGCGGATTCGCAAATCGTGTTTATCCCCGGCGGGTTCTCCGGCGGCGACGAGCCCGACGGCAGCGGCAAATTCATCACGGCCTTCTTCCGCAACCCCGCAATCAAGGAAGAAGTCCACAAGCTGTTAAAACAGCGCGACGGCTTAATGGCAGGTATCTGCAACGGGTTCCAGGCGCTCATCAAATTGGGACTTGTGCCGTACGGCGAGATTATCGAAGCAAACGCCGACACGCCGACCTTAACCTTTAACACGATTGGCAGACACCAGTCGCGCCTTGTCAACACCCGCGTCGCGTCGAACAAATCCCCGTGGCTTGCGGGGAGCGCGGTCGGCGACATACACACGGTTGCCATTTCCCACGGCGAAGGACGTTTCGTCTGCCCGAAAGAGTTAATCGGTTCGCTCATTGAAAACGGGCAAATCGCCACACAGTATGTGGACGAAAACGGACAGCCGACCATGAACATTCGCTACAATCCCAACGGCTCTTTGCTTGCCGTCGAGGGTATCACCTCGCCCGACGGCAGAGTGTTCGGCAAAATGGGGCACTCCGAACGCTTCTCCGACAATGTTTACAAAAATGTCGAAGGCAACAAGGACAACGGTATGTTCAAAAACGCGGTTGAGTATTTCAAGGTTTAAGATTTATTACACGAAAAAAACGGAAAAAGGGAACTTCCCCTTTTTCCGTTTTTTATGTTTCTTCGCAAGGAAAGCCGTTCACCGCTTGGGATATAAAGTGTATTTCCATACGCGTAGGGAACGGTCACACCGTTCCGCAAACCTCCCAAATTCTTGGGGAGGTGGCGCGCGCAAAGCGCGTGACGGAGGGGCAAAACACAGCAAAATCCGCGGGCGAACACAGTCCGCCCCTACGGTGTGTAGGGAACGACCTGCGTGTCGTTCCGCAAAATCGCCTCGCATTTTGACGGGCGGGCATGGAAACCCGCCCCTACAACTTTGTCGTTATTCTTTTCTTACCCTCTCGATTGGAAATATGCACTTGGTAGGGGCGATTCACGAATCGCCCGTATAAATCACAGCAAACCCACGGCGGGGTGCTTTTTATCGTTTTATCAACTTACCAATTTTCCACATAGCGATGCAGGGCGTTTTCAATGCCGCACGCAACGCTGTTCGGGTCGTCCATCAGTTTGTCACAGCCCACGCGGAACACCATCACGCCGCCCGCGCCCGAAAGCAGTGCATAGGCGGTTTTGTCACCCGCGAGCGCCGGTGCACAGAAAGTCCCTGTGTAGACCTGCCCGCCGTCGTGCACGGTTTCGTAGCGGCTGTTCCAATAGGTCGCTTCTTGCAAATTGCGCCAAACCGCCCAATAAGGCGTGCCGTTAATCGGTCTGCCGTAGGCGGCAATGCCGATGTTGATTTTGCGGATGTCCGCACCGTTATCGACGAATGCCTGCAAACCCGTCTGCGCCTGTTGGAGCGAACTTTGGTAGCCGTCTGTATCGTTGCCGTCATACGCCATAAACTGAATTTGGTCAAAACGGTTCAGCGTTTCTTCGGTCATTCCGAGCGACCATGCGGAGAGCGCGGCGGACAAAATCGCGTCGGGATTTGTTTTTTGCATACCGTCATCCACGCGGGCGATAAAGTTGTCAAACACCGCCCAATCGTCCGCATTTTGCGGATATTCCCAGTCAATGTCCACGCCGTCCAAATCGTATTTTTCGGCAAACGCCACAATTTGGTCGGCAACGGTTTCCCAATACTGCGCCATATACGCATTCACGCCGGTGTGCCCGTCATTCCAAGTGCCGTCTGCCAAAGCGGTCACAATAATCCGTACCTTGTGCGCCGAATTGGAACGGTGCGCAATCACTTCTTTGAGCGCGGCGAGTTCCTGCGCAAATTCTTCCTCGCCGCCATCGCCGAAGCCCATTTGCCCGTTTTCTTCCCAATGCACCGCGCCGAACACAATGACGGTGGTGTACACATCATAATAGCGGGCATAGTTGTTGACATACGCCTCGCCTTTTTTAAGGATTTCGGTGGGCACATCGCCGTCTAAACGCTGATACGCCGTCACTTCAAAATCCTCTACCGCGCGCACAGGCTCGTTATACAGCCGCAAAGACCGAATGCGCACGGGTGTTTCGTCATTTCTGAACTTATCAATCGACAGCCGCACGCGGTCTGTGGTGACTGCATCAAAGCTGCACAAACGGCTCGCTTCGATTTTTTCACTTTCGTAAATCGTTACCCATTCGTCCGCAACAAAGGCCTGCAAGCGAAAATACTGCGCCTCGTTGCCGACTTCCTCAATCACCGCTGTGTTAAAAGTGGCGGGCGCGGAAAGCTCGATTTCCGCATAACTGTTGTTGGCATCCGCCTGCCCCTCTGCGGGGGTGCGGTTCGGGGACTGCGGTGTCCAGCAATCGTCATTTTCCTGCAAAAGCGCCTGTGCGTCGGGTGTTTCGCCCTCTTTTAAGCTTTCAAATGCAATGCTTGCACCCGCCAATACATTTTCCGATTGCAAAGTGATTACGGGGCCGGGCGCTTTCCAAGTATTCGCGGTCTTAGTACCGAGCAGATTCGGCAACAGCAACAGCACCGCCGCCAAAACACAGGCAAGCACGGCGCGCAAAGTCTTTTTCCCGCCGTTGCAAAATACCAACACAAGCGGCAAGGTAATTGCAAGGCAAATATACACAGTCCCTGCGGAAAGTGCCGATATTCCTTTTGAAAAGTTTTCTGCGGAAAGCCCTGCATCCAATCCGAACAAAAGCACCGCCGTATACGCAAACAGCGCGACTGCCAACACGGCAAATACGGTATGTACGCCGTTTAAAACACGTTTGGGTTTAGACGGTGCTTGCTTTTCGTCCGTAAAACCCAAGAATAACAAATAAAAGAGCAAAAACGCCGCACAAACGCCAATCACACAAAGCAGCGTCGGCACAAATTTGTCGCCCAAAGGGTACAGTTGTGCAATCCAGCCGTAAGTCCAAGTTGCGCTTTTTAAAAAGGCAAAAGACAAGGCGGCAAGCACAAAAAACACATATGCGCCCGCGCGCGAATGCACGGCGGCACCGACTTTTTTCAAAAACCGCATAAGTTCTCCCTCACTTTTTCGATTTCTTTGTAACGATAGCATAACATAAATTTTTTTCGCTTACAACCCCCTGTGCGTTTTGGGCGCTGTGAAAAAAATTGGATTTTTCCGAAAAAAGTTTTTTCGCCCCTTGATTTTTACAATGGTATTCTGTATAATGAATAGTGTCACACTTCGGCGTTGTGGTGGAAGCACACCGACGAGGTGTGTTTTTATATTTTTGAGGTATTTTTACAAAGCGCCGAAAACGCAAAAAACAGATGTGCAGGAGAAAGAAAAGTGAAAATCGGTTTTGACAATGACAAGTATTTAAAGACCCAGTCTGCCCATATCCGCGAGCGCATTGCCTCGTTCGGCGGCAAGCTGTATTTGGAATTCGGCGGCAAAATTTTTGACGATTACCATGCTTCGCGTGTGTTGCCGGGCTTTTTGCCCGACAGCAAAATGAAAATGCTGTTGGAATTGCGGGATGAAGCGGAAATTATCATTGCCATTTGCGCCAACGATATTGAAAAAAGCAAGGTCCGCGGCGACATCGGCATTACCTATGACCAAGATATTTTGCGTTTGATTGACACATACACCTCGTTCGGGCTTTCGGTCTGCGGTGTCGTCATGACACAGTTCGGTGGGCAACAAAGCGCCGTCGCGTTTGAAGAAAAACTCAAAAAACTCGGCGTGCGCGTATACCGCCACTATACCATCGAAGGCTACCCCGCCAACATTCCGCTGATTGTAAGCGACGAGGGATTTGGCAAAAATGATTATATCGAAACCACGCGTTCACTTGTGGTGGTGACCGCCCCGGGGCCGGGCAGCGGCAAAATGGCGGTTTGCCTTTCGCAACTGTATCACGAGCACAAACGCGGCGTGCAGGCGGGCTATGCCAAATTCGAGACCTTCCCGATTTGGAATTTGCCGTTAAAGCACCCCGTCAACCTCGCCTATGAAGCGGCAACCACCGACTTAAACGATGTTAATATGATTGACCCGTTCCATTTGGAAGCGTATGGCGAAACCACGGTCAATTACAACCGCGATATTGAGATTTTCCCCGTGCTCAACACGATTTTTGAACGCATTTTCGGCACTTCACCGTACAAATCCCCCACCGATATGGGCGTCAATATGGCAGGCAACTGCATCATTGACGATGCGGTTTGCTGTGAGGCGTCACGCCAAGAGGTCATCCGCCGCTATTACAAAGCCTTGGTCGCCGCGAAAAACGGCGAAGCGGTGCAAAACGAGATTTTCGCCTTAGAAGTGTTAATGAAGCAGTTGGGTGTGACGGCGGAATACCGCCGCTGTGTGCAACCTGCGTTGGCGGCCGCCGAAAGAACGGGGCAGCCCGCCGCCGCCATGGAACTGCCTGACGGGAAAATTGTTGTCGGCAAGACGAGTAATCTTTTGGGCGCATCCTCCGCGCTGATTTTAAACGCGCTCAAAGCACTGGCGGGTATCAATTCCGAAATTGACTTGGTTTCCCCCGTGGTCATTGAACCGATTCAGGACTTAAAGGTCAACCACTTGGGCAACAAAAATCCGCGTTTGCACACCGACGAGGTGCTGTTGGCGCTCTCCATTTCCGCGGCGACCAATCCGACCGCCGAAAAAGCCATGCAGGCGCTCTCGCTACTTCGCGGGTGCGAAATGCATTCCACCGTCATTTTGTCGGATGTAGATTTGCACACCTTTTCAAAGCTCGGTGTGCTTGTCACCTGCGAGCCGGCGCGGCAAACCAATTCACTGTATCACAAATAAAGCAATATACAATATTAAAATGAAATGGGAAAATCACTGCAATTTTTGCAAAAGGGGACTTTTTTATGGCAGCAAAGTACATTTTCGTCACGGGCGGCGTGGTTTCGGGCCTCGGCAAGGGCATTACCGCCGCTTCGCTCGGCAGGCTTTTGAAGGACCGCGGGCTTTCGGTCACGGTTATCAAATTAGACCCGTATTTGAACATTGACCCCGGCACGATGAACCCGATTCAGCACGGCGAGGTGTTTGTGACCGACGACGGCGCGGAAACCGATTTGGATTTGGGGCATTACGAACGGTTTATTGATGTTTCCTTAACCAAAAACAGCTCGTGCACCTCGGGCAGTGTGTATTACAATGTTCTTTCGAACGAGCGCAAAGGCGTTTACGGCGGGCAAACCATCCAGATTATTCCGCACATCACCAATGAAATCAAACGCCGCATCGCCTTAAACGAGGCCGAGGGCATTGATATTGTGTTGGTCGAAATCGGCGGCACGGTGGGCGATATTGAAAGCCAGCCGTTTTTGGAGGCCATTCGCCAATTCGCACAGGAGCGCCCCGGCGACTGTATGTTTGTACATGTTACCTTGGTGCCGTTCCTCGGCGCATCTATGGAATTGAAAACCAAACCCACACAGCATTCCGTCAAAGAGCTGTTGGGCATCGGCATTCGCCCCGATGTGATTGTATTGCGCACCGAGCACGAAATCGGGCAGGATATTAAAGACAAAATTGCGCTGTTCTGCAATGTGCCGTCGCGCAATGTAATTGAAAACCGCGATATGCCCACGCTGTATGAAATCCCCGTAGAACTTGAAAAAGAAGGCATTGCCGATATTGTTGTGGAGCGGTTGGGGCTTCAATGCGGCGAGCCCGACCACACGGATTGGCTTCGTATGATGCAGAAAAATGCCACCTTGAAAAAGCAGGTCAACATTGCGCTTGTCGGCAAATATGTGGAACTGCACGACTCGTATTTGAGCGTCAACGAGGCGTTAAAGCACGGCGGGTTGGACCACGACGCGCGCGTGCACATTGATTGGGTGGACTCCGAAACCATCACCGATGAAAATGTTGCAGAAATCCTGAAAGACGCGGACGGCATTCTCGTCCCCGGCGGGTTTGGCACGCGCGGCATTCCCGGCAAAATCTGCGCGGCAAAATATGCGCGCGAAAACAAAGTCCCCTACCTCGGCATTTGCTTGGGGTTACAGATTGCCGTCATTGAATTTGCGCGCAATGTGTTGGGGCTCAAAGACGCCAACACCACCGAAATCGACCCCGATACCGAAAATCCCGTCATTTACCTGATGCCCGACCAATACGATGTCACCAATCTCGGCGGCACGATGCGTTTGGGGCAATATCCGTGTATGCTTGACGAGAAATCCAAAGCCTATGCGGCATATGGGCAACAACTCATTCACGAGCGCCACCGCCACCGCTATGAGGTCAACAACGATTACCGCGAGGCGTTGGAGGCAAACGGGATGCACATTTGCGGTGTTTCGCCGGACAAGCATATTGTGGAAATGGTAGAACTGCGCGACCACCCGTGGTTTGTGGCGTCGCAGGCGCACCCCGAATTCAAATCCCGCCCGACGCGCCCGCACCCGCTCTTTTCGGGGCTTATCGGCGCCGCCGTGGAATACAGAGAACAGAAAAACAAATAAGCAACGCGCATAACAACGCCCACAGTCCGAAAGACTGTGGGCGTTGTTTTCATAACGGATTTAGAATCCTTACTGCACACCGTTTTGGAATTGTTTATACATTTTTTCGGCTTTTGCAAACGCCATAACTCCGGATACGCCGGCAAGAATCCACAGCCATCCACCAAAATTCCCGGTTGTTGCCAATGTATATGCAACCTCTGCCACAGCGGCAATCAACAATAAAATTGCACATATTTTGCTTTTACCTATATGCATTCCAAGCGCCAATCCAAGTAAAATCGCTACATCAATTAAACCGAGCGGATAGCCTAAAACAAGGTTTGCCACCGCAGAAATTCCGGCACAAGCATACGCGAGAATTGAAGCACTTCGCAGTGATTTTCGCACCTCTTCCGGCGCAAATCGGGTAAGGAAGTCCTTAAAATCCACGGGCGTTTCCTGCACGGGCTCGGGTACAAACGGTACATTTTGCAACGGTGTATTCCGAACCGAAGTTTCTATCGCCGCGCCGCAATTCGTACAGAATTGACTGTTATCGGGAATTTGCGCATAACACTTAGGACATTGCATATACATTTCTCCTTTTCGTTGTTTTTCCGCATAAAATACAACAATACTATACAATAAAAAGACAAAGAAAAACAATTCTCTAAAAGCGTACACTTTTACTTTTTTTGTGTTTGCCGAACAAGCATATTGTGGAAATGGTGGAACTGCGCGCATAACAACGCCCACAGTCCGAAAGACTGTGGGCGTGATTTTATATACTGTCCTTTTACGCCGTTTCGTCGGTGATAACGGTACATTCTTTCAACAGCATTTCCGTCCGTTTGGTGTTTTCGCGCGGAACGACCGTAAAGTTCTCTAACTTTACATTTTCCGCATACCGTCCGTACAGCCCGTAAGCGTTTAAATTCCGCATACGGTTGCACTCGGGGTAGGTATCGTCATACGCTGGCACAAACGGGCGGTAATCGTAGTAGTCCTCACCCGGCGCATACTGCAAATGGAAATCCGTCAGCGTGATATTCTGCACGGTCAAATTCTTTGTACCCGTGATAATCACGGGGATTTCTATACCTTCTGCTGTAAGGTTTTCTACCTTTACATTATTGATTGCGCCTGCATTGTCAAAATCCTTATCGCGGTTGCGGTTGTTGAGGCTTACAAACAGCGGGCACGCCACGCCGCGCATTTGTATATTGCGAATTTCCACATTTTCGACCTTTGCGCCGTCGGCAGATTCAATCGAAATCCCCGAAACACTGCCCGGGTAAATATCGTCCATAAAGAATTCGCAGTTTTCCACGGTTACGCCCGAAATATCAAAGCTTGTT
The DNA here is from genome assembly GCA_051881415.1 of Candidatus Fimenecus sp. GTDB lineage: Bacteria > Bacillota > Clostridia > Oscillospirales > Acutalibacteraceae > Fimenecus. The sequence goes on along the minus strand of JBJEPV010000211.1, from coordinate 4,115 downwards.
TCCGTACCGATTTTAAACGCGTTTGTGCAGGAGGTCACCTTGCAGTCGCGCACGGTCACATTTTCCAGCATCGCCTGTTTGCCGAGCGATTTGCTGTTTTTGAGCACAATCCCATCGTCGCCCGTGGAAACAAAGCAATGCTCTACGGTCACATCGGACGAGCCCGCCACATCAATACCGTCGGTATTGGCAATATGGCGGTTGTTGTTGATGACAAAATCGCGGATTTGCACGCCGTCACAGCCGTTGAGTTCGAGCGTCCACGCGGCGGAATTTTCCAACATAAAATTCGCAATCGTCACCCCACGGCAACCGCATAGCCGCACCAAATTGCCGTATTTGCTTTCATGTGCAAAGCGCACGCGGTAGCGGTATTCCTGCCGCATTTCCCAAACGCCGAGCGTTTTCTCGAACGGCTCGGTTTTCGGCGATTCTTTCGGCGCAAGGGAATAGTAGTTGCCCTCGCCGCACAGCTTGCCGCCGCCCGTCAGCACAATATTTTCGGCGTTTTCCGCATATAACAAACAGCCCTTGTCCATATCCGAAGCCTTGCGCGAAGCAACCAGCGCAGAGCCTTTTTCCACAAACAGCGTCACATTGCTTTTTAAGGTCAGACTGCCCGTAACATAGTTCCCGCCGCAGACAACCACCGTACCGCCGTGCGCCGCGGCCTCGTCTATTGCGGTTTGTATCGCGTCGCGGTTATTTTCCGCGTCCGTGCGCGCACCGCAATCCCGAATATCGACGATATAGGTCTCAGTCGGCGACGGTACCGACTGCAAATATTCGTCAAACGGCAGATTTTCGTAAAAATCCCCTTCGTACACTTCCGAAAAAATGTCGCCCTTCGTCACTTTAAAATCCTTGGTATACACGCCGAAATACCACCCTGCTGTGCCGCCCGCAATAAGGCAGAGCACCAAAATACAAAGGATTGCCGTTTTCAGCCGTTTCTTTGTTCTTTCCATTTCCGCACGCTCCTTTTGAAACAGTATAGCATACCTTTTCCCCTGACGCAATGACAATATGACGGATTTGTAAACTTTGCAAATTTGCGCAAAATGGTTTGAAATCGTCCGACAGATATGGTATGATAATATAGATATTATGCAAGGAGGTATCGCCTTGAGTGATTTGAACGATTTAAACGGTTTGTCTGCCGGTATGCCGCAGGACGCGCCCGTACAGCCCGTTGTGCCCACGGCGCAGGCGGCGGATGAACAAGCCCTACATGACGAAATGGAAGAATTGGCAAAGGTGTTCCAAGAGGAGTTGGACCGTGCCAAAGCCGAAGCCAAAGAAGTCGCGGAAACCGAACCCGTTGACCCCGAAATCGAGCTATCCGCTGAGCAAATTCCCCCGACAGCTTCCAAAACACCTGCCGCGAACGAGCCGATTCCGGAAGAGGAGCTTTGCGACTGCTGTGGGGAAAAACGGCGCGGCACAGCCGAGAATCCCGCCTCCCCCTATTGCGCGGAGTGTGACGCAGGATTGCGGCATTATCCGTTCGACTTTTTAAATATCTTTTTTGCGATTGTTGCCATTTGCTTTGTATTCTACGGCGGATATGTCTTTGCCGACCACACCGAAACCTTCGTTGCCGTGCATATGGCAGACAGTCTGCGTGCGGAACAGAAAATGTATTCCGCCTTGGACGCATACTCTGTTGCGGCAAACACCATGCTCAACAACCATATCAACGGCGAGCTTGTGTATAAGCGTGAAATTTTATTGGCCGCCGATTTGGGCTATGTCAGCGGGCTTTCCGAGCCTGCCGCCAATATACACGGTTGGGAGCTTTCCCTGCCGCATTTCCGCGCGGTTAAGAAAACCTTGGACAATGCCGCTGAAATTACCGCGACCGCGCAGGCAGTCAGCGCGCTGTTGTCGCCCTATGAAACCACCGCGGCGCAGGATATTCCTTATGACGAGTTGATTGCGCAATTAGAAGCGTTGAAAACCGCACCGGTGACCACCACACAGGCGGACGAGTCAGAAACCGAGGACACGACCGGCGTTGCCGATGCGTATGACGCGCAGGCGAAGAATTACAGCGGTGCGATGCTGTCGTTCTACAAATACTATGTCGCCTTGCTGTGCGAAAAAGATTTGGAAACACAAATCGCCTTTTTGGAAGAAATTCAAACCGTCGCACCGGATATGGTTTGGCTGTATGCGCCGTTGCTTGCGGAGTTGTACGCGAAAACCGACCGCGATATTGAACCGATGTGTCAACTGATGGCGGACTTCAATACAGAGGATAATTCCCCTGCGCTTGCACGGGTCATTCGCTTGCGCATTCAAGGGCAATACGAGGAAGCAACCGCCTTGTGTGATGAAACGCTTGCCGTTTCTTCCGATTTAGAGACGGAATTCTATCGCCAAAAGGCGTTGATGCTTTTGGCGCAGGGGCAATACAGTGAAGCGTACACCATCGTCAATGATGTATACGAAAACAGCTCTCCCTCTTTATTAACCGTATATACCGTTGCGCTGAGCGCGGCGGCGGCCGGCGAAGAAACCGCCTATAACGAGGTCATCGACATGCTCACAGGGTACGGCTACCCCATTCCCGCAGAGGTCACCGGCTACAAAGACGGCTCGGTTACCATGGAGCAAATCTTGTGTGAGGGGGATTACGATATCTCATGAGAATTTTCTATTTGATTGTCAAATATATTACGATTATCGGTACCTTTTTGCAGGCATTCTTTGAGCATTTGACCTGCCGCATTTATGAAGTTTTGATTGAAGACGGCAGATATTTGCGGGCAAACGAAATGTGCGGGCATATTGAGCACGAAATTATCCGCAAACGCTCGGTTGCATTCGGTGTGTGCTTTTTCCCGTTCCTGTTTAACCTCTTGTTGGGGCTGATTACGGTGTCCGTGGGCGCGGTGAACATTTATTACCTCGGGGAGTTCTTTACCGGCAGCGGGATTGTCCACATTGCCAACTTCCTGTTTTTATGGATGGGCATTTCGTGCCTGACCAATTTGTTCCCGCAGTGGGAAGACGCCCTGACCTTGAAAGAGGAAATCTACGGCACAGGCAAATCCAATTTGTTTGTCAAAATTATTGCCGCCCCGATTTTCGCCGTGCTGTACGGCGGCGCATGGTTGCAAAAATACGGCATTACACTGTTTACCTCCGTGGCATTTTCGTTCGCCGTGCCGTACATGCTCAGCGCGATTGTCCCCGCACTTTATGATGCATTGATATAATAAATATACCGAAGCTGAAAAAGGCTTGCAGAGATTGTGTCTCCGCAAGCCTTTTTATTTTTGTTCTTTTACTGCTTTGCCGTTTTTTCGATTGTACCGATAATAAACGGCACAACCTCGTCGGGCGCAATATCCAGCACCTGTGCGAATTCCTGATACAGTATTTTTTCCGCCTGTGCCATCGCCTCGGCATCGGCGCGGTGAAAGCGTCTGCCGCTGTTTTCCGTTTCCGTGCGTTTTCGGTACAGCGTTTTAATCAGCGCAATCAGTTCTTTGTGGTCGCCGCGGCGTAAAATCTCCGTTTGCGCTTCTTTGCGCAGATTGTCATTCTCAATCCAATCCCCTTGCTGTGCGGGCATTTCCCGAATCAGCGCCACAACCTCGTCTGCCGACAAAAGTTTTCGTATATGCACCTTGTCGCTGTCCACAGGGCAATATATCACCGTGTTGTCGCCGTATACCGGACGCAAGACATAATATTTCAGCGTTTCTCTGCCGAATTTTCTGTCGCAAATTTCCGTAATTTTGCAAATCCCCGACTGCCCGTACATCACGGTATCATTTACAGCGTACATTCTAAAAAGCCTCCGCATTCCAATTTCTGCACTTTTATTTTACACTTTTTTTCGGGCGGATGTAATAGGCTTTTTTCACAAAAAATCGAAAGTCACTCCACGCGGATATTCGTTAAGCGTGAATTCCGGCGGATAATCCAAAGAAACCCCGCCCGTGTCGAGAGAAAATCAAAATTTTGCATTGACACGGGCGGCGGAGTTTGTTATAATAACATTCGCTGAAAGAAAGGCGCAATCGGCGTTTCGCTTTTTTCGGAATTCGGAGAGATACCGAAGTGGTTATAACGGAACGGTCTTGAAAACCGTCGTACGGCAA
>JBJEPV010000210.1:0-24779 GCA_051881415.1 Candidatus Fimenecus sp. | reverse complement strand
ATCTCTCCCCCAGTCAAATGCTGCGCATTTGACAGCCCCCTCGTCAGAGGGGGCAGAAACGGCGGGGGCAAGCCCCCGCCCTACCCTATAAAATGCATGTCGTGCGTAGGGAACGGGCAATGCCCGTTCCCTACGCGCACGAAATGTAATGCGTTCGCCTCCGACAAACCCCAATTTCACCTTATACCACTGTCTTATAAAACCGAATGGTAAACACCGTGCCGACGCCCTCGGTGCTGGTTGCTTCGATTTTGGCGTGTTCGCGGTTCAAAACGGTTTTGGAAAGCGCCAATCCGATACCAACACTGTCCTCTGCGGCATTTTTGCCGTGATAAAACCGTTCAAAAATATGCGGCAAATCCGCGGGCGGTATACCGCAACCGTCATCTTCAATCCGTAAAAGGTCATACACCGCCGTTTGCGCGGTGGAAACGGTCAGTTTTCCGCCGTCCGCCATATGCTCCAAACAGTTTTTCAGGATATTGCCGACGGCTTCGACCGTCCAATTTTCATCGCCGCAAAAGGTAAAATCCGTTCCGTCGCTGAAATCCAGCGTAATATTGCGCAAATCCGCCGTCACCAAAAACGGTTCTGCGGCTTTTTTGAGCACCGTGCAAATTGAAACCGTGTCCGTGTGAAACTCCGCCGTGCCCGCGTCCAATTTTGAGATTTTTAACAGCGTGATAATCAGCCAATTCATTTTGGCGGCTTGGCTTTCAATAATATCCGTAAACTGCCTGCGTTTTTGCGCATCCGTTTCGGTTTTCAATAAATCACACATCATCGTTATCGAGGTCAACGGGGTTTTCAGTTGGTGCGAAATGTCTGCAAGCGAGGCGGCAAGATAGGTTTTGTCCTTTCGGAGTGCGTCATTTTGCGACTGCAAAAGCAACATCATTTTGTAGAGATTGTTTTTCAACACGGAAAGTTCGCCCTCGGCATTATCCTGCACATCCAAATCATAAACCCCCGCGCACACGCGCGACAAATAGTCATTGAGCTTTACAATTTCACGGTAGCGTTTTTGCGTGTAGCCAATGTAAATCAGCACAGACAAAATCCCCGCCGCAAGGCAAATCAGCGCACAGCGCCAATCCAAAAATACACAAGCCACCGTTGCCGCCGCAAAAACGACAGCGGCAAGAATAACCGAACGGTTAAAAGCGCGGTTCATCATCGGCAATCACATATCCCATCCCCCGAACGGTTTTGATAATCGACGGACTGTCGGGATTGTCCTCGATTTTGTCGCGCAGACGCTTAATATAGACGGTGAGCGTGTTGTCATTGACAAAATCGCCGTCTACATCCCAAATGTTTTCGAGCAGTGCCGTGCGCGAAAGCACCCGCCCGCGGTTGTTCAAAAGGATGAGCAACAGGCGGTATTCCATTGCGGTTAAAATAATTTCCGCACCGTTTTTAGAGACCTTTGCCTCGCCCGTGCGGATTTCGAGGTTGCGAAGCTGTACCGTACCGTCGGGCGTACCGGTTTTGTAGCGGCGCAAAACGCTTTTGATGCGTGCTTGCAACTCTTTCACGCGGAAGGGCTTGGAAATATAATCGTCCGCGCCGAGTTCCAGCCCCATCACCACATTGACCTCATCATCAAACGCGGTCAAAAACAGCACGGGAAAATCGCCCTTTGCTTTGACGGCACGGCAAACATCATACCCACTGCCGTCGGGCAGGGTTAAATCCAAAATATACAGCGCAAAATCGCGGCTTTGCACAGTCGCCAAGGCTTCCTGCACGGTTTTACAAACGGTAACCGTGTAGCCCTCGCCTTCAAGCGCATACGAAAGCCCGAGCGCAATGGCGCTGTCGTCCTCTAAAACAAATATTTGCACGCTGTTCCCTCCGTTCGCGGTTTCTGATTTCTATTGTACCATAAAACAACACCCGTTTCCATTACAGATTTGTAATGAAAACGGGTGCGAACATATTTTGTTTTGCTGTACGCGCTAAAACCCTCTCGACGAGCCGCCGCCGCCGAACGAACCGCCGCCGCCCGAGAAACCGCCCCCGCCGGAAAATCCGCCCGAGGAATGGGAAGACCCGCCCGAAAAGCCGCCGCCCATGGGTCCGCCATAGAATGTGCCGCCGTGAAAGCCGCCGCCTGAGCCACGCCCCGAAGTGCCGCCGCTGTGTTTATAAGCGACGCTCAGTATAATCAAAACGGCAAGAATAATAAACGGCGCTGCCAAACCGCTAAAATCACCTGTGTCTATTTCATCGTCGGTTTCCGACATCGGCACATAGTCCGACGGCGTTTGCCCGTATTCGGTATAGACCTCGTTGACAAGAATTTTATACGCTTCCAAAAGCCCTTTGGAAAAATCGTTGTCTTTTAAATACGGTATGGCGTAGGTGTCTAAAATCCGACCGGTTTTGCCGTCGGGCAAACACCCCTCTAAGCCTTTGCCGACCTCAATGCGCACCTGTCGGTCACCCGTGGACAGCAAAAGCAACACGCCGGAATCCGCCTTTTCGGCGCCGATTCCCCATTCGTTTGCCAAATCGTAGCCGTAGTCCTCAATCGCTTCGCCTTCTAAGGACGAAACCGTCACCACAACCACCTGCGCGCCCGTCGCTTTGTAAAGCGCCTCGCCGAGGCTTTGCATTTCTGCGGCGTCCTCGGCAGTTAAGCAATTTGCAAAATCATTGACAAAAAACGCGTCGGTCGGCGAAGGCAGTTTTGATTTTGCCGCCGCAGGCAAGAGGCAGGTACACAGCAAAAGACAGGTAATAAAGCCCGCAAATATCCGTTTTCGCATAAGCCTTTTCCCCCAAAGCGGCACGGTTACGCGCCGAAATCCACACTCGGCACGGTTTGCGATTCTTCGCTTGCCTCGAAATACTCGACTGTTTCAAAATTGAACATACCCGCAATCAACGAAGTCGGGAATTTTTTGATTTCGGTATTGTAATCTCTTGCTTCCTCGTTATATTCCTGCCGCGCTTTCGCAATGCGGTTTTCACTGCCCGCGAGTTCGTCCTGCAAGTTGATAAACTGCGTATCCGCCTTCAATTCGGGGTAGTTTTCCACCACCACAAGCAAGCGGGAAATGGCAGAATCGAGCGCATCGTTTGCCTCGTTCATTTCACCGACGGTTTTTGCGCCCGCAAGCGCCGCGCGCGCATCGGCAAGGGCGGTGTAGACCTCTTCCTCGTGCGCCGCATAGCCTTTCACGGTGCTGACGAGGTTCGGAATTAAATCCGCACGGCGTTGCAGATAGGTTTCGACCGTAGACTGGGCGGTCAAGACCTCTTCGCGGTCTTCGACAAGCCCGTTATAGGCGGAAATCACGCCGCCGACCACCGCAATCACGAGCACCAAAACAACTGCCAAAACAATCAAACCGGTTTTCTTTTTCATACTGTATACTCCTTTCCGTTTTAAAAAGGGGCTTTTGCTTTTTATTCAAATCCGTTGGGATTTTGACTTTGCCAACGCCAAGAGTCCTCGCACATTTCGGCAAGGCCGCGTTTTGCCTCCCAACCGAGCACCTCTTTCGCCTTGGTGGGGTCGGAGTAGCAGGTGGCAATATCGCCCGGGCGGCGCGCCACGATTTTATACGGCACTTTTTTGCCGCTGGCTTTTTCAAATGCCTTGACAATATCCAACACACTGTACCCGTGGCCCGTGCCGAGGTTAAACACCTGCACGCCTTTGTTGCCCTCCAAAATGTTGTCGAGTGCTTTCACATGGCCCTCTGCCAAATCCACCACATGGATGTAATCGCGCACGCCTGTGCCGTCCGGCGTATCGTAATCGTCGCCGAACACCGAAAGCTCGGGCAATTTGCCGATGGCAACCTGCGTAATATAGGGCATCAAATTGTTCGGAATGCCATTCGGATTTTCGCCGATTCTGCCGCTTTTGTGTGCCCCGATGGGGTTGAAATAGCGAAGCAGGGTGACATTCCATTCGTTGTCGGATTTATAAATATCCTCCAAAATAATTTCAATCATATATTTGGTGGTACCGTAGGGGTTGGTGGTGCCGCCGGTTTTCATCGTTTCTTTTAAGGGCGAAACATTGTTCATCCCGTACACCGTTGCCGACGAGCTGAATACGATATTTTTGCAGTGATTTTGACGCATCACATCACAAAGCACGAGCGTGCCGCCGATGTTGTTGTCATAGTATTCAATCGGCTTGCGGCAGGATTCGCCGACCGCCTTTAAGCCCGCAAAGTGAATGACCGCTTCGATTTTGTTCTCCTTGAAAATTTTGTCCATTCCCGATTTGTCGCGGATGTCGCACTCATAGAATTTGAGTTCCTTGCCGCAAAGCTCGTTGATACGCGCAAGTGACTTGGGGCTGGAATTGTAGTAATTATCCACGATAATTACCTCATACCCTGCCTGCGTCAGCGAAATGCAGGTGTGCGAGCCGATAAACCCGGCACCGCCTGTTACCAAAATTGCCATGTAAATTCTTCCTCCCTGAGAAAATAAATTGACTGTATTTCCGTTTACGCGGTCAACTGTGCGCCGCTGTAAAATTTAGAAAGGATTTGCGCATAGGTGGAGCCCGTCGCCGCCATTTTGTCCGCCGCCGCAAGGCTCATACCGACGCCGTAGCCGTTGCCGTACACCGCAACGGTAAATTCATTGGTCGGCGTGCTGTATGTCACCGAGAAGCATTGCGACGACAGATTTTTGCCCGTCAGCACCTTTTCAATGAATTCAATACCCGAAATTTCCTTGCCGCCGACGGATACCGTTTCTACATAACCGACGCCCGTGTTGACCGCACCGTCATGTTTGAGCACCTTTACCCATTCCGCGGGGTCTTCGGCAAGGGTAAGCGTCGAATCGTATGCCGTCAGCATCGCTTTCATATCGTCCGCCGAAAAAATCAACTCGGTTTTATAGCCCTCCCTGGTTTTATCGGTTGCACAGTCCACCGCGCGCAGATACGGGAAATTCTGCCCGTACACAATGTCGGCGGGGGTGGTTCTGCCGGCGGAAAGCTTGAAATACGGCGTGAATGCCGCCGCTTCGCCGAAGCGCAAATATTCCCCGAACACCGCGCGCACCGCGTTGTAAACCTCGTCACTGTACTCGGGGGCAAGCGTTACGCCTGTGATTTTCCAATTTGTGTTGCGATATTTTAAATAGGTATATACGGCAACCGCCTGCGCTTTGAGCGCCTCGGGCTGGGTGTCCGCACCGACTTCCGCCTCAATCATACGGGCAACTGCCTCTTTTGCGTCCAGGGTTTTGCCGTTGACAATGATTTCAGAGGGGATTTCCTCGGTGGTATTCGCATCCTGTGCGGAGGTGTCAATCGCCGTGCCTGCGGCAGATTGCGTGGTCACCACGGCAGGTGTCTCCTGCACGCCGGAGCGCATTTCGTTATACATAAACTGCGACAGCACAACGGTTTCCAATTCCGGCTCAGGCTCTGCCACGGAAATCGGCTCCGTAGTGGTGGGTGCCTCGGTTGAAGCGGCGGCACGCTCAGCGTCGCGCGCTTTCTTTTCCTTCACAAAGAAAATACAGCCGACGGTAATGGCCGCCACCAACACCAACGCAATAACGGAAAGGGTGATTTTGCCCGATTTTTTGGAAAGGAAGGACGGTGCCTCGGGCGACGCGTCCATACCTGTCACCTCAATGCCGACGGCACCGTTACCGCCCGCCTTTTCACCGATAAGCTCCACAAGCTCCTCGGCGGCGTCCGCCACAAAATCGTGCACGGTTTCGTCATCCTCGCGGTACAGTTTGCGCACCACGGCGGTTTTGTCGTCGGCAACCGTAATACAAATATATTCGCCGCCGTCGCCCGTGCCGATTTCCGAAATCGATGCGCCGAACTGTGCGCCGGAAAGCTCTTTTGCCGCTTTGGCGGTCAAGGCTACATAATCGGTTAAATTGTAATCGCCCTTGTCCTCAACATGGGGTGTGAATACAAAGAAACTGTCAAAATCCGCAATGCCTTCGCCGCGTTTTTTGATTTCCTCGGCATACGGCGTGCCGCTGACGGCGACCTTTGCGCCCGCTTCCCGCAAAATGTTGACGGTATGTTGCATCACATCCGCTTCGGGGAATGCGTCCTGCAAAGGCTCCTCCTCGGATTCCTCTTGCACAGGCGTTGTCGGCGCTTCGGGTTGCGCGTCTGCCGGCACAACGGCATTCTGCATCAAATACGGCACCAAGCCCGCCTTTAAAATGCGGTCGAGCCGTTCTTCGTCAAGCGGCAAAAACACCATCGTCTGCGCACCCTTTTGGACGGCAAAACCGGGGTACATACCGTCCTCGGTGAGAAAGCAAACTGCATTTTCGGGCACAGCGGCGTTTTTCACCTTTTCCTCGGGCGAGAGCCCCGTATTTTCCGACAGGCGCGTATAGATTTCCTCGTTTTGCACCGTCGGAAGTGCCAGCGCCGCGCACAGCTTTGCCCGCACCGAATTGTATTTCGCCTTGTCGATTGCCAAAACGATACATTCTTCGCTTTTCACAAATTCCGCAAGTTGCGGGAGCATCGCTTTGAGCGTCGGAAAACACGCAAAGGCGGTGTCAACCTCTGAAAACGCGCTCAACGCACCCGAAATGCGTTCGAGCAAGCCCGAAACGCGCTCGCGGTCGGCGGTCAACGCCAAAAGTTTCATATTCATATCTCTCATCATCCCTTAATCCGATTATTCGGAATCAATTTACTGTGCTTGGGGTTCTTCCAACGGGCTGTTTACCGACCACTTGGCGGCGTCGGCATAGGGGTTTTGCATCCCCTTTTTATCATAATACGCCTGCGGATACCGCGGATTTTCGTTTACCTTGGCAAGTGACGTATCAATGACGGTGCTTTCGTTCTCCCGCAGCATTCTGCCGATGACGACCAGCCGCGCATCGGAAAACTCATAGGTACAGGTTTGCAAGGTCAGAATTTTGTCAGTCGGTTGTATATCAACGCCTGTCGTATACAGCTTGCGCTCATCCACAGCGGCAATGTATTCCATAAACTTGTCATTCGAGCCGAAATCCGTGACGGTGTAGTTGAAAATATACCCGTTGTCGTCCTCTTCCTTACTGTTGGTAATAAGCACCGCGTAAATTTTGAATTTATAGCTACGATAGAGCGTATCAAAATCAATCACAGGGGACTCTTGATAGCCTTCGACGGTCTTGTATTTTTTCAGGTCGGCAAAGACCAAACCGTCGCTCATATGATGCCCGTAGATAATGGTATTTTTGTTCAAATATTTCGGGTCATTGCGGTAATCCATACACGGACAGCCGTAGCGGCTGTAATTGCCGTAGAAATCTTTTTTGAGGTAGGTGGCGTTGTCGCCCGTTTGCACAACCTGCACATCCACCAGCGAATTCGGGATTTTAATCCACCCGACCAAATCCTGGTTAATCGCATACAGATACGCATATTTCGCCATCATACCCTCGGGCAGATTGATGTTCGGATATTTCGACAGGAATTCCGCCCAAACATCTGCGTCCGCGGAAGTGCCGGCATCGTCGATAATTTGCCCCTTGATTTCCTTATTCTGCTTGTTTGCCTGATAGCTTTGTACGCCGTACACGCCGAAATACACAAGGCAAGCGGCAAGCGTTACCACCGCCAAATCCGTAACGGCCTTGCGAATGCCCTCGCCGACGGTGTCGTGCTTGTTCGGAAAGATTTTTAAGAAAGCACTTTTGAAAATCTCGTTGAAGGTGCGGTATTCCTTTGTGCTTTTGTGCGGTTTTTCCGCTGTCGGAGTTGCCTGCGAAACCGCGGCAGATTCTGCGGCGTCGTCTTGCAAAGCGGCGCCGGACAAATCCGCGTATTCGTGGTAGCTGTCGGTCACATCCACAAATTGGTCGCCCTCCGACAGGAATTTGCTCTTTCTGCCGGTCGGGACTTTCGTCTCGGGCGCAGTTTCCGTGACCGAACGCAAAACATCATCATAAATACTGCGGCTTTCCTGCGGCGGCTCTTTCGGCGCCTTGGCAGGCGGCGTCGGCGCTTCGGCAGAGGCGGCGGGGGTCGGCGCGGCAGGCGGTGGGGTTTCGGTATCGCGCAAAGAAGAAAGCAGGGCTTCTACCGTGTCGACATCGTGCACATTGCTATTCGGTTTTTCGTCGGAAGCGAGTTTCTTTTTCAACTCGTCAAACGAAAGCACATCGTTCTGCTGTTCGTCATGCTTTGCCATCGTTACTGTTCACCTCTCGGGTACCATTTCGCATCGTTTTTATACGGATTTTTCTTGTTATATTTATCGTAATACAGCTGCGGATATTTCGGATTTTCATTGGGCGTCGCGTACTCGGTATGCACCGTTTCGCTCTCGCCGTCGCGCACAAGACGCGCCATCACCACCAAGCGCGCGTCCTCTTGCTTGTTCGCACTTAAATCCAAATCGCGCGTGCAGGTGGAAAGCGTCAGGATTTTGTCGGTTGGCAAAATGTCCACACCTGTGCGGTAGAGACTGCGTTTTTGCACCTCGTCGATAAAATCCACAAAGTTTTCCTCGGTCATAAACGGATATATGTAGTTGAACACATAGCCGTTGTCGAGTTCCGGTGAAGCCGTGGTCAAAAACACCGAAAACACCTTCCATTGATAATCCTTGTAAATGGTGTTAAAGGTAATCACGGGTGCGGTTTTGTAAAATTCGATGTCCTTGTATTTTTCCAAATCGGAAAACATGGTGGAATCGAGATAATTGTGCCCGTATAAAATCGTGTTGCGGTTGAATTCGGAAACGCTGTTGCGGTAATCCATAAAGATACTGCCTTGGCGCAAATACGCTTTGTTGGCATCGCGGCGCAGGTAAAAATCGTTGTCCTCCCCTTGGTAAACGGGGTGGTCAATCGCCGTGTTCGGCACCGTGATCCAGCCGACAAAATCGTTGTTTTCGTTATAGACGGCACGGTATTTGGGCTGTACCTCGGCAGGCTCTGCGGGGTAGCTTTCCGTTTCGGTGACCGTGACGGGGGCGGTGGTTTCCGGCGGCGCGGCAACGGGTTCCTTATGCAAAACGGTTACGCAAAGCACAACCGCCGCCACCAGCACGAGAACCGCCGCGGCAATCCCGCACACGAGCGCCTTTTTGGGCTTTTTCGGCGGTTTTTGCATTGCCGCCGATACTGTATTCTGCTGTTCGTCCATAAAAAGCGTCTTCCTTTCCCCGGCCTGTACGCGTATGCGTCATTCCCCTTTCGGGTACCATTTTTCATCATTGATATACGGATTTTGCAGTTTGTATTTATCATAATACAATTGCGGATATTTCGGGTTTTCGTTGACGGTCGCTTTGGTGACATCCACCGTTTCACTTTCGCCCTCGCGCACCAGCCGCGCCATCACGATACAGCGCGCGTCCTCCTGCTTACGGGAACTCAAATCCAAATCCCGCGTGCAGGTTTGCAAGGTCAAAATTTTGTCGGTCGGCAAAACCTCCACATCGGTGTGATAGAGGCTTCGCTTGTTGACCTCGGCAATGAAGTCCGCAAAATTGTCGTCGGTCATAAACGGATAAATGTAATTGAACACATAGCCGTTGTCAAGCTCCGGCGAGGCGGTGGTCAAAAATACCGCAAATACCTTCCACTTGTAATTTTGATAAATCGTGTTAAATTCGATAACAGGCGCGGTTTTGTAAAATTCGATGTCCTTGTAGTTTTCCAAATCCGAAAACATGGTGGAGTCGAGATAATTGTGCCCGTAAATAATCGTGTTTTTGTTAAAGGTGTCTATGCTGTTGCGATAATCCATAAACACACTGCCGCGCCGTTCGTATTCCTTGTAAAAATTGCGGCGCATATAGTAATCGTTGTCCGTCGCCTGCACAATCGGTTGGTTGATGGTGGTATTGGGAATCACAATCCACCCGACCAAATCATTGTTTTCGTTGTAGGCGGCACGGTACTGCGGCTGGACTTCGGCAGGCTCTGCGGGGTAGGTTTCCGCTTCGGACTGCGTGGTCAGCGCGGCGAGGCTTTCCGCCTGCTTTTTGCTGTCGTACACCTCTTTAAAATATTTCACGCATATCCCGCCGGAAACGAGCAACACCAACACCGCAAGCACGGTAATGATGCGATTGAACACGCCGCCTTTGTTGCGTTTTTTCTGCGGCGGCTTTTGCAGCGGGGTATCGGGCACCAAATCCGTTGCCCGTGCGTATTGCTTATTGTCCATCGAATAAGTACCTCCGTACAGCCTCTAACGCACGCTGTGCCGATGTTGTGCGGTTTTGCTCCCGCACATTGTCCGTAAACGAATTTTCGTATTTTTCTACGGTCACGCTGTCTTTATCTGCCAACGCGATAAAGACAAGCCCCACGGGTTTGTTTGTATCGTCGGAATTCGGCCCTGCAATGCCCGTGACGGCGACGGCCAAATCCGCATCGGCGGCTTTGCGCGCCCCCAACGCCATTTCGCGCGCGGTTTGCGCGCTGACTGCGCCGTAAGTTTGTAAAGTATCTGCCTGCACCCCGAGCCATTTTTCTTTTAAACGGTTGGAATAGGTCACCAAAGACCCATGAAACACCGCGGACGCCCCCGAAACATCGGTTAAGCGTTTGGCGATAAGCCCGCCCGTGCAGGACTCCGCCGCCGTGAGCGTCAGCCCTTTTTCGGAAAGCAAAGAAATGACTTCTTCTTCGAGTGTCATAGCGTACCTCTTTTAAAATGTGGTTTTTATCAGTTCAAACCGTGCGCCCTCGACCGCGCGCTCCACAAGCGCTTCAACATCAAGCGCGCTTTCGGCGTGCTCCAAAAACGGAATTTGCGGACGGGTTTTCGGGTGCTTCGGGGTGAATACCGTACAGCAGTCCTCATACGGCTGAATGGATATATCAAAAGTATCAATCTGCCGCGCGCGGATAATGATTTCATCTTTATCCATCCCGATCAGCGGACGGAACACGGGAAGCCCGACCACCGCGTCGGTACAGCCTAAGGAGAGCATTGTCTGGCTTGCCACCTGCCCGACGCTTTCGCCCGTAATGAGTGCCGCGCAATCTTCCCGCCGCGCAATGCGTTCGGAAATGCGCATCATAAAACGGCGCATAATCAAGGTAAACAGTTCTTCGGGGCAGTTGTCGCGGATTTGCGTTTGAATTTCGGTAAACGGCACGGTGTAAAGCCCGATGTCGCCGCTGTATTTGGCAACCTGCCGCAGTAAGTCGTGCACCTTCATTTCCGCCTGCGGCGAAGTGAACGGCGGGGACGCAAAATGCACCGCATCAAGCACAATGCCGCGCTTGGCCATCATCCAGCCCGCCACGGGGCTGTCAATCCCGCCGGAAATAAGCAGTGCCGCTTTGCCGCCCGTGCCCACGGGCATACCGCCCGCGCCTTTGATTTGGTTACAGCGGATATAAGCTTTTTTCTCGCGCACCTCTACCGTAACCACGCGGTCGGGATTATGCACATCGACTTTCAAATGCGGGAATGCCGAAAGCAGTGCCCCGCCGACCTCGCGGCTGATTTCGGGCGAGGTGAAGGGGAAATTCTTATCCGACCGCTTCGCCTCGACTTTAAACGTCGAAATCTCGGAAAGCGTGTCGGCGAGGTATTCCTTTGCCGCGGGCAAAATCGCCGCCATATCTTTTTCGACCGCCGCCGCGCGCTGAAAGCCCGCGATACCGAACACTTTGGAAAGGCGTTCGACCGCCTCGTCCATATCGAAATCTTCTGCGGTCGGTTCTATTGTAATCGTAGATTGTGAACGGGATATGACAAACGCGCCCAAACCCTGCATTCTGCGCTTGATATTTTTTACCAATACGCTTTCAAAGGTGGAACGGTTTAAGCCTTTGAGTGCCAATTCGCCGTTTTTGATTAAAATAATTTCCTGCATACTTTATCCTTTTTTACGAAGTGTTTGCACTTCGGTTGTGATTGCATTTAAACAAGCGTCGATTTCTTCTGCTGTGGTTTCGCGCGAAAGGCTGATGCGCACGGCGGTGTCAATTTCCGCGGAGGAAAGCCCCATTGCCGTCAGCACAGGACTGCGGTGCCCTTTGGCGCAAGCAGAGCCTGCCGAAACATACACGCCCTGTGACGAAAGAAAATTCACACTCACCTGCGAGGGAATGCCCTCGACGGAAATGTTCACAATATAAGGGAGCGCATTTTCGGGGGAGTTTACACGAATGCCCGCAATTTCCCGCAAGCCGTTTACCAAACGCGTGCGTAGTGTCGAAACGCGTTCCGCGTTTTTGCGAATATCGCCGACTGCCGCCGTTGCCGCGCCGAACGCCGCAATCGCGGGTGTAGCCTGCGTACCCGAAACCAGACCGTTTTCCTGCCCGCCGCCGAGCAAGTACGGCTTTATGTGCAAGCCCTGCCGCACATACAGTGCGCCCGCGCCTTTTACCCCGTGGATTTTGTGCGCGCTGACCGAAAGCAGGTCAATCCCGCATTTTTTCGGCGCAATCGGCAGTTTTAGAAAGCCTTGCACCGCGTCCACATGCAAAAGCGCCGCGGACTTTTTGCGCCGCAGAATGCCTGCGATTTTGTCAAACGGCAAAATACTGCCGACCTCGTTATTGACCGCCATCAAGCTTACCAAAACGGTTTGTTCGTCAATGGCGTTTTGGAACTGTTCTGCGGTAATGTTGCCGTCTGTATCGGGCGAAAGGCGCACAACCGTAAAGCCCTGTTCTTCCAATCGGCGCATACCGTTTTCCACACTCGGGTGCTCAAACGCCGTGGTGACGATTTTGCCGCCGCGCCGCCCCGCTTTCCCTGCCGCGCCGAAAATCGCGGTGTTGTTTGCCGCTGTGCCGCTGGGGGTAAAATAAATTTCCGCGTTGTCCGCCGACAGGGCTTTCGCAACCTGTCTGCGTGCTTCTTCAAGCAGTTGCAACGCCGCAAGCCCGCAAGCGTGCAAAGACGAGGGATTGCCGAACGCTTCGGTCATCGCCCGATTTGCGGCGTCGACCGCCGCTTGACACGGCTTTGTGGTCGCGCTGTTATCCAAATAACAATACAAAGCAAACCCTCTTTTCCAAAAGCTTTCAAAATACAACAATATCGCAGTTTCTTATTATACACGAAATTCTCCGCTTTGGCAAATAAAACAGCATATTTTTTCAAAGAAATTTCTGTATATTTTCATATTTTCTGCAAATTCTACCGACGAGGTGAACCGTATGAAGCAAGAAATCACCAAACGCGGGAAAATTCGCGTTTTTTCATTCAGCACAGCCGTGTTTTTCGCCCTTTTGACCTTTGCGATTGTCGGGAATGTCCGCGCGACAAAGTTGCAACGGCAGGTGCGCCTATCAAGTGAGCGCGCCCTGTGTGAATTGGACACCTATTTAGACACGATTTACACAGATTTGCAAAAGGGCATTTACACCGCCACCCCGCCGATGTTGGGCAGTCTTTCCGAGGAACTGCACCGCGCGGCAACGGGCGCAAAAACCAGCCTGTCGGTGTTGCCGCTGTCGGGCGTGCAGATGGACAATACCTATAAATTCCTGTCGCAGGTCGGCGATTTTGTCGCTACGCTCAACGGAAAAGCACAGCGCGGCGAAAAAATCACCGACGAGGAACGAGACAAAATGCAAAAACTGTTGTCGTTTTCCCAAACGCTGACAGAGGAAATCTCCCAAATGCGCACACAGTTGTATGACGGGAGCTTGGATTTTACGGCAACCAACCAAACGCTTGCCGCAACCAAAGAAAAAGGCGTTCTGTTGTCTGACGATATGGAGGACGCGGAACAGTCGCTGACGGAATATCCGTCGCTTATCTATGACGGGCCGTTTTCCGACCATATTTTGCAAAAAGCGTCCGTGTACTTGGCCGATAAGCCCGAAATCACGCGCGACGAAGCACAGGAAAAAGCGGCAAAAATTTTAAAAGTTGACAAAACCAAATTGGGATTTGTTTCGGAAGAAGCGGACACCACCGCCGCATACTGTTTCCGTTATGACGATACCGTCATTGCCGTGACGAAAAAGGGCGGCTCTCTTTTGTATATGCTGTCGTCTGCCTTCGTCGGGGAGAGCACCATGGGCTATGAAGACGCGCGCAAATACGCCGCCGAATTTTTGGTGCAAAACGGCTTTTTTGATATGACGGAAAGTTATTACAGCATTTCCGACGGTATTTGCACCGTCAATTACGCCTACAAGAACGGGGAATATATCTGTTATCCGGATTTAATCAAAATTTCCGTAAGCCTTGCGGACGGCAAAATTCTGTCTGCCGACTGCCGCGGCTATTTGATGAACCATAAAGCGCGCAGTATTCCCGCGCCGTCGCTTCCCGCCGCCGAGGCACAGAAAAATATAAGCCCCCTTCTCACGGTGATTGACACGCGCCTTGCGGTGATTCCCACCGACGGCGGGGCGGAGAAATACACCTATGAATTTCATTGCAAGAACGAAAGCGGCACGGAATTTTTGGTGTATGTTGACACCGAAACAGGCTACGAGGACGATATTTTAATTCTTTTGTATGCCGATGACGGCGTTTTGACAAAATAATGTATAAATTTATGCGGACGGCGCACACTAACAGCGTCCGAAAATCAGGAAAAGAGGAAAATTCTATGAAAAAAAGCATACTTTTGATTGCGGCGTTACTGGCTGTTTTGGCAATCGCCTTGGTCGCCTGCGGCGGCAGAAACGACGGTATGGTGACCGACAACGACAATGCGGTGACCAACGGCGTAACGAACGGTGTTTCCAATGCCGGTAACGGGCTCGGCGCGGCGGCAGAGGACATCGGCGACGGTGTCGGCAGTGCCGTAACGGGTGCAGGCGACATTGTCGGCGATGTGGTCACCGGTGCGGGCGATATTGTCGGCGATGTGGTTACCGGCGCCGGCGACGCGGTTTCCGACGCCGTTCGCTGACCTTGCCCAAAGCAAAACGAAACACAGCCTTGTGCAAAGCCGCACAAGGCTGTGTTTTTGATTGGAAGTCAGAGAATCAAATTCTCGGCAATCTGCCGTTTGTAATTTAAAAATTCGGGGGTCAGCGAAAAATCGTGTGGGCGCGGCCGCGGCACATCAATCGGGATTTCGCATAAAATATGCCCCGGTTTGCCACCCAAAATGCAAATGCGGTCGGACAGCTTGACCGCTTCGTCCGTATCGTGCGTGATAAACAGCGTCGTCAGGTCGATTTCATGCATAATATCCAAATACCAATCGTGCATGGCGCTTTTGGTAATGGTGTCGAGCGCGCTGAACGGCTCGTCCAACAACGCCACGCCGTCACTTGCAAGGTAGGTACGCAGCAACGCCGCCCGCTGACGCATACCGCCTGACAGCTTATTCGGATATTTTTTCTGCGTGCCGTCGATGCCGAACTTTTGAAAATAGGACGACGCTTTTTCACGCGCCTCTTTTTTCGGCATTCCCCTGATAATCAGCGGCAACGCGACATTGTCGACCACCGTGCGGTACGGCAACAGCAAATCTTTTTGGAGCATATAGCTGATGGCACCGGGTTTTCCCGTAATCTCGCTGTCGCCGAGATACACCTTGCCGCTGTCGGGCTGCATTAGCCCCGAAAGGATATTGAACAGCGTGGTTTTGCCGCCGCCGCTGACGCCGAGCAGGCAGACAAGCTCGCCTTTTTTCAGCGTGAAGTCCACATTTTGAAGGACTTCGTTGTCGCCGAAGCGTTTGGAAATGCCCTCGGCGCGCAAGACGACTTCGTTAGGAGAGATAGGCATTGGTATACCCCGTTCCTGCGGGCAATTCTTTTGCAATCAAACCGTTTTCCCAAAGCCAAGCGTAAAATCCGTCCCAGCGCGCGGGCTCAATGTAGCCCCACTGTGCAACCTCGGCTTTATACTGCTGAGAAAGCCATTTTTGGCTCTCGGTCACAAGCTCCAACGAATCTTTGAGCGAGCCTGTGGTATCGCCGTCCACCAAAATCTGCGCCGCCTCTTCGGGATTGGCTATGGCATACTCATAGCCCTTTTTGAGTGCGGCAAGGAACGCCTTTGTCGTTTCGGGATTTTGCTCGATATACGCGTTGTTGGCAATCAAAATGGGGGTGTAGTAGTCAAATACGGGGTCAATGTCGGTAAAGTTAAAATAATCGAACTCCAAGCCCGAAAGTTTTGCGGAAATGCCGCCCCAACCGTAGAAAATCCAAATGGCGTCGGTCTGTTTTTCTCTAAGCGCGCCCGCTTCGTCCGTGATATTGTTCGGAATTTGCTTCACTTTTGAGAAGTCGCCGCCGTCCTTTTCCACAACGGTTTTGAGCATAGCAAGCTCAATCGGAGACTCCCAAGTCGAGTAGGTGTGATTTTCCATACCCTTCGGTCTGTCCATTCCCTCGCCCTTGCGGGAAATGATGCCCGAGGTGTTGTGCTGTAACAGCGCGGCAACCGCCGTTACGCCCAAAGGTTCATCGGTGGCAAACGCCGCGGCGAGGGTGTCCTGCGCGTCAATGGCAAACTGCGCCTGCCCCGCCGCGCACATCGCAGTTGCGCCGCTTTCGGGCGGCTGTACCACGGTGACATCCAAGCCCGCTTCGGTGAAATAGCCTTTTGCGAGCGCAACATAAATGCCCGTATGGTTGGTATTCGGCGTCCAGTCTAACGAAAGAGTAATTTTTTGTAAATCTGCTGTTTTGTCGGTCTGTTTTCCTGCGCAAGCGGCAAGCGACAACAGCATGACCGCGCACAACAGCACGGCAAGTATTTTCTTTGCAGAGTTTTTCATTGATTTTCTCCTTTTTCTTTTCGTTCCCACGGCATAACGAGTTTCCGAAGTACCGCAACGCCCCACATCAGCAAAAGGCTTATAAGCGTTGTAAAAATGATGACGGCAAACATTTTGTCAAAGGCATACGCCTTTCGCACACGCGTCATATACACGCCCAAGCCCTCAAAGCCGCCGAGCCATTCGGCAACCACCGCGCCGACCACGGCGTAGGAGGCGGACACTTTCAGCCCTGCGAAAAACGAACCCAATGCCGAGGGAAATTTAATGTAACGAAAAATTTTCACGCGTCCCGCGCCCATACTGCGCAACAGATTGATGGCATCCGGGTCTGCGCAGCGGTAGCCGTCCAACAAACTGACGGCAATCGGGAAAAAGGTGGTCAGCACCACCAGCGTGATTTTCGGTGCCATACCGAAGCCCTGCCAAAGCACCAACAGCGGCGCGACGGCAATGGTCGGCACGGTTTGTGTAATCACCAAAAGCGGATAAATCGCCTTATAGAGGATTTCAAAGCGATCCATCAGCGTGGCGAGCAAAAATGCCAGCACCACCCCGAGAAAAAGCCCCGAAAACGCCTCGGTCAGCGTCACGCGCGCGTGCTGTAAGAGCAGCGAAAAATCCGAAAAAAATGATTTTGCCACCGCCGCGGGGGACGGCAACATAAACGACGGCACCAAATCGAAGCCCGTCGCCGCCGCCCAAACGGCGACAAGCGTCAAAAGCGCAACGGCGGGAGAGAGCTTACTGATGATGCTTTGTAACTTTTTGGTCAATGGTCAGAACACCGCCCTCCGGCTTGTACGCGACCTTCACATACGCGGAAACCGACGGTGCGCCTGCGCGAATAGCCACATGCTGGCACTCTTTGACAATGTCCATCAGTTGGTCATAGCTTTCGCCCTCGATGGTGGTTTCAAACGGCCCGACATAGTAGTTTAAGCCCGTGCTTTTGATGTAGTCGATGACTTCATCGACAATCCGCACGAGTTCGTCGGTGTCCGAAACGCCGGGCAGTACCTGAATGGCGACACTTGCTTGCATACAAAATTCCTCCTAACTAAAAATGTAAGCCTTACGATACTTCCTGCATACCGTAAGGCTTTTGTGGTTTTTGTGCAACAAACTACCTACGGCGGCATTACCCGCATCAGGTGAAAGGGTCAAAGAAGCGTTCATTCTTTATCTCAGCCGGCTTTTGCGCCAGCCCCCCTGTGGTTGGATTCAGTTTTCATAAGACTTCCAAAAAAGTATAGTACACCGTACAAAAAAAGTCAATACCGATTGTGTACGCGTTCGGCAAAAACCAACTTATTTTGCACCTGCACTTTTGTGCCGTCATCCAAAATCGCCGTGCCCGACAGCCGCCCGAACACCTGATGCGCGTCCTGCGAAATCACTAGCGCCGACAAATCGGTGCGGTGGTCAAACAGCGGCACAAAATCCATTTCAAAGCGGTGGTCGGTTTCCGTAAATTTCCACGGTTTCATGATATCATCTTCGGGAATGACAAACTGCACGCGGTCTAATTTGTGGCAAACACCGTCATAAAACAGCATATTTTCACTTGCCGCCGCGGTGTCGCCGAAGCCGTACCCGATATTGTACCCGAAGGCGTGCCCGTCAATATCCATATTGCCCGAGCCCCAATACCAAGTGTTGTCATAGGTCCAAACGCCGCGCCCCCAATCGAGCGTACCGAAATCGGTTTTCGGCGAAAAGGTGTAGCGCTGTCCGTCAAATTCGCAAAAGCCCTCGGCACGCATACAGTTGATTTTTTGATTGTAGTAAAACGCCTTGGGGTCTTCTTTCCACGGCGTGGCAATCACCATGGTATCCATTTTCGGCTGTTGCAGAAAAATGTTACATTCGAAGGTTTTGCCGCCGGGGAGATTGTAGTTGGCAAGCAACCGCCTGCCGCCGTCTGTTAAAATATAGCGAAAATCGCAAAACGCATTGCGAAAAATCACATCGCCTTTGCCCGAATCCGTCGGCAAATGCAGTTTTCCCATCGGCAAAATCAGCGGCACCAAAAAGTCGTGCTTAACGCCGTTTTTAATGTCGATCAGCGCCGCGTCCACAAGCCCCATGTAGCGGTTGTCGGCAATACACAGGGCGAGCGCGTATTCGCCCTCGTCGCTTATCATAATATAATAATCCCATTCTTTCAGGCGGATTTTATTTGCCTTGACCGCTTTCGGATTATATTCGTACAACAGTTCGGTTGCCCAACCGGGCTTTGTGATACTGCCGTTTTTGTCTAACAGCGGCGCGCGTTCGGTAATGCGGACTTGCTCCATGGTTCTCCCCCGTTTCTATATTTATTGTCTGTTTTTATTATAGTAGCATTCCCGCCGCAAAATTACAAGGCGCACGGTGTAGAAAACCGCGCGCCTGATTTGTGCAATTTGAAACCCTTTTGTCTGTTTTCACACTTCATAATCATTTCTCGCTTGACGAAGTCGAAGAATTCCTGTACTATGAAACTGAGAAGGGAGAAATGAAAATGTTTGAACCAAAAGAAGATGTTTACAAAGGGTACAGCGAAAGCAACGCCCAGACAACAGAACCCGCACCCGTTCCCCCGCAGCAGAATCCGTATGGGCAGCCTTACGCCCCCGCACAGCCGAATCCTTACGGGCAACCGCAGCAGCCCTTTGCACCCGTGCCGCCGAATGCGTACGGGCAACAGCCCTTTGCACCCGTGCAACCCACTCCTTACGGGCAACCCGCATATCCGTATATGCCGAGTCAGCCACCCAAGAAAAAAAGCGTGGGCAAAATCATTGCCATCGTTATCGCGTGTATTGTCGGGGTGAACCTGCTGTTATTCGGCGGCGTTTTCGTCTTTATTGCCATGCAATCTCCCGAAAAAAAGGTGGAAGCCTATCAAGGAAGCGGCAATTTGGCGGATTTGATTGACGCGTGCGACGCCTATGACAACCAAATGCCCGATATAGACGACCCCGTGGCGGCGGAACAGCATTTTGAAACGGCGCTGTCGGATACAAAAACTTTTCTGCGCGCCGCAAAGGATGCAGATTGTCTGCTGTATTACGCCGACGAGAACGAAGCCTACCGAATGTTGATGTCGGATTGGCTGTTTCTGATGCTTATAAACGGGCAATATGACAAATACAGCGAGGTGTTTGTGCAAAAAATGCAGGAGTGTTCGCCGAGCGGCACCTATTATTTTGACACCTACACGATGATGCACTACATCGACAACGAATATATCACCTTGACCGCGCCGCAAAAGCAAGCCGCCCTTTCGGCATTTGACGCGTTGATTGCTGCCGCGGCTTCGGAAGAAGAACGGCAGATGAATTTAGGGGAATATTACGATTTCTGCGAAACCTTGGGCGAATATGACAAGGCGGACGAAATCGAACGGCAGCTGTACGAAAACAGCACCGAACCCGCGGCGTAAAAACAATTATAGATAACAAAAACGGACTGTTCATATGAACAGTCCGTTTTTATAGGTTGTCAGGCTTTCATTACCATTCCAAAACGAATTTGCAGTCAGCCGAGGAATTGAACATATTGTCATAGAATTCAATCTCAACATAATTTTCATCGCTGTTGAGCGCATAGGCACCTACACCGTTGCTTTTTCTGCCTGTGCCAACCGAAGAACCGTATTTCGTACCATCGGCAGGATAAGACTCTAATAAATTATTTTCTTTGTCATACACTTTCATATTCAATTCGCTGACAGAAAGGTCATTTTGATAAGATACATTTTCGTATTCATATGAAATTAAAATGACACGATTTGCCTGTATATCGGAAAATTGATTGCGGTATGCGGTTTCCTCCACCTTGGTGATTTTAACATTATATTCTCCCAAGGAAGTTTTAACCGTTACAACCTCGCCCACCCCGTAAGCAGGCATTTGTGCGGCAGTTGTCGCTTGTGTCTGTGCCGCGATGTCCGTTCCGCCCGAAGAAGTTTCGGCATCGCTGCCGCTTGCCGCAGCAAAGAACAGAAAAATACCTACCAGCAGAACAGATACCATAGAATAAATTGTTTTTTTCATCATTTTGTTTCCCTTCTCATATATATTTTTTTTATTATCAAACAGCCCACAATCGCAGCCGCAAGATACATAATACAATCTAAAACATCACCCGTGCCTTTGCAAATTTCTTTTTCTTGCAAATATTCAAAAAGACATCCGGTAAAAAAACAGACTGTCGCAAGCACTATCGGGTATTTCCGCGGAAAAAGCGCTTGTATAAACGGCGCAAGTGCAAAATCCAAAGACAACATCCACAAACCGTCGGCGCCGAAATTCCGAACGAGCGTAAAAAATGTATGCCCCGTATATACACATGCCAAAGCATATATTCCTACCCCGGACAAAAGGCAACTCCCCGACAGTATAAAGAAAAGTTGATTGGGTGACTTTTGCGTTTTCATAAACGAAGTATACCATACCGTTTTAAAAAAAATCAATACTTATAGGTAAATATTTAGTTATAGATGTCTGTATAATTTAAGTTATACCTTATAAAATAGTATCGGTGATGGAAATGGTGGATTACGCTCTGATAGGGGCGCGCATTAAAGCAAAGCGAAAAGAAAAAGGCATTACGCAGGAAGGTTTGGCGGAAAAACTTTCGGTTTCCGTCGGCTATATCAGCCAATTAGAACGCGGCACAACCAAAATCAACCTTGAAACCCTTGCCAAAATCGCCGCCGTAACCGATTGTGAAATTGCCGATTTTGTCAGCGGTGCATCATCACAAAGCAGTCTGTATGCACAAGCGGAATTTGCCGCCTGCTTACAGGTACTGGACAGCCGCGAACGCGCAGTTTTATTGCACCAATTAAAAAGCTACATTGCCTTTCGAGATGCTGAAAACTAAACTTACGAAACCAAAGGCAACAAGCGAATCGCCCCTACAATCCGTAGAGAACAACCTTTGTGTTGTTCCGCAAAAAACACAGTAAACCATGCGGCGGGAGCAAATTCTCCAAATTCAGGCACCTTGCGGCGGGAGCAAGCCCCCGCCCTACTCTATTATAACAGACATTTCCCCTAACAGGGGAAT
This sequence comes from Candidatus Fimenecus sp., assembly GCA_051881415.1. Classification (GTDB taxonomy): domain Bacteria; phylum Bacillota; class Clostridia; order Oscillospirales; family Acutalibacteraceae; genus Fimenecus. The sequence goes on along the minus strand of JBJEPV010000210.1, from coordinate 3,069 downwards.
AACCCCCGCCCTACCCTCTGTCATCCGGTGGATAGCATCCGGCAACTATACCGTAGGGAACGGTCTTGACCGTTCCGAAATCTTCATCAAAATCCACGTGCGAACGCAGTTCGCCCCTACACGCGTAGGGACAGGCGTCCTCGCCTGTCCGTAAAATACAGAAAACGCATAATAAAGACTTGTCATTCTGAACGCAGTGAAGAATCTCAAAAAGCGTAAAATACAGAATGTACGGAATGAGATTCTTCGGCTATCGCCTCAGAATGACAAAAACACGGGCTGTTCAAACATTTGAACAGCCCATGGTGTTTTATACGCCGTATTTTGTTTTATTCTGCCGTGACTTCTTCCTGTACGGTTTCTTCGGTGAATTCGTGGTCGTCGCCCGCAACCGACACCCATTCGGGTTTTTGCACCATAATGCGCACCGCGTGTTTTAAGGTGGTCGCTTCCACCTCTAACTGGTCCCCGCCGAATTCGCCGTCGAGCGTAAAGGGCGTAGGGTCATCAAACATAAATTTGATGTTTTTGCAATGGCGGATAATCACATTGTCATTTTGCGCCACGGTTTTATGTACCATATCGTTGGCAAGGCGCAAAAGCTCGCCCAAATTTTTAAACATCCGCACAAGCACCAATTCGTGCAAGCCGTCGTCAAATTCCACACCCATATTGTGGAGCACCGGCATACCGCCGACGGAATAGGAATTGGACGCCGCGCCGTAGAACCAATCGCCCTCAAAAAATTCGCCGTCTGCCTCCACACGCGCGTGATAGGGACGCATTTTCACAAAATCCTTTGCCGCCTGCACATAATAGGCATTTTTACCCAAAACATTTTTAATTTTTTGGTTGACCCCGTAGGAAATCGCCGTAAAATTGCCGAAACCCGCCACATAAATAAAGTATTCGTCACCAAATTTGCCAATATCCACGGGTTTCGGTTCGCCGTTGATAATCGCCTCCACCGCCGCGAACACATCTGTCGGAATATTTAAGGAATGGGCAAAATCGTTGGTCGAACCCATCGGCAGATACCCGACAGGAATGTCTTTGCCGAGCGCCATCACGCCGCAAACCGTTTCTTTTAAGGTGCCGTCACCGCCGCAACAAACGATAATATCAAATTCACCGCCGCGGGCTTTGACAATATCAAACGCGTTTTTGTCAATTTGCGTACAGCACGCAGTTACATTGTACCCCGCCTGGTCAAAGCGGTTAATCATACGCATCATATACTGCTTCGCCATTTTTTTACCCGAAACGGGGTTGACAACCAACAGCATTTTTTGATTGTTTGCATTTGCCATGCCCACACACCTCAATTTCCTTTGGCTTAATTAAAATACGATTTTCTCGGCAATGAACGCTTCCAACGCGTCAATCGGCAAGCGAACCTGTTCCATCGTATCACGGTCACGCACGGTTACACAGCCGTCTTGCTCACTTTCAAAGTCATAGGTGATGCAATACGGTGTGCCGATTTCGTCCTCACGGCGATAGCGTTTGCCGATAGAGCCGGTCTCGTCGAAATCTACCATAAATTTCTTAGAAAGCGCTTCGTACACGGGCATTGCCTTTTCCGAGAGTTTTTTGGAAAGCGGTAAAACCGCCGCCTTGTAGGGCGCAATCGCGGGGCTTAAATGCAACACCACGCGGGTGTCGTTTTTCTCCGCGTCGAGCACTTCCTCGTCATACGCCTCGCACAACAGCGCCAAAACGGTACGGTCCAACCCGTAGGTGGATTCAATGATAAACGGAATGAATTTTTCGTTGGTTTCGGGGTCCAAATACTCCATTTTCTGCCCGCTGTATTCCTGGTGGCGGGTTAAGTCGAAATTGGTACGGTTGTGCGTGCCGTTGATTTCGCCCCAACCGAACGGGAACAAAAATTCAATGTCACAGGCGGCTTTCGCATAGTGCGCCAATTTTTCGTGATCGTGGTAGCGCAAATGGTCGGAAGGAATGCCCAAATCCTCGAAATACTGCTTACCGTATGCCTTGAAATAGTCATACAACTCGCTGTCCGTTCCCTCTTTGCAGAAGGTTTGGAATTCCATTTGTTCAAACTCAATGGTGCGGAAGGTGAAGTTGCCGGGCGTAATCTCATTGCGGAACGCCTTGCCGATTTGCCCGATGGAAAACGGCAGTTTCGCACGCATGGTACGCTGGACATTCAAGAAGTTTACATATTCACCCTGCGCGTTTTCGGGGCGCAGATAAATCACGCTTTTGCTGTTGTTGGTGACGCCGCGGAAGGTTTGGAACATCAGATTGAATTCACGAATGTCCGTGAAATTGTGCTTGCCGCAGTTCGGGCAGGGAATGTGATGGTCCTTAATGTATTGGAACATTTCCTCTTTGGTCATCCCGTCGGCGTGCGCATTGGGGTCGAAGTCATCAATCAAATTGTCGGCGCGATGGCGCATTTTGCACTCTTTGCAATCAAGCAACGGGTCAGAGAACGACGCCACATGGCCGCTTGCCTCCCAAACACGCGGGTGCATCAAAATATCTGCGTCCACTTCATAGCTGTTTTTGCGCTCCTGGATGAAGCGCTTACGCCAAGTGTCTTTCACATTGTTCTTTAACCGTGCGCCCAGGGGGCCGTAATCCCAAGTATTGGCAAGGCCGCCGTAAATGTCGCTTCCCGGGAAAATAAACCCGCGATTTTTACACAGCGCCACGATTTTTTCCATGGATTTTTCTTCGTTTTTCAACATAATAACCGTCCTTTGCTCCCTTCCCGGCTGGAAGGTTCATCAAAAGTATCTGAATTAAAATTTTAATCCATATTTTCGGATATGTCAAGGCAAAATCTAACATTTTGACAAGTTGCGAAACATTTGGCAGGATTTCCGCGTGGCAACCGCCCTGTCTTTCGGTGTACATCGCTTGCAGATATAGGCATACGCATCCCCGACACCCTCCGCGCAAAATATAAATTGGGGTTTGTATATCCAACCGTAGGGGCGTGCATTGCGCGCCCGTTTGTAGGGGCGGGTTTCCACGCCCGCCCGTATAATTTGATATAATTTTACGGAACGGTCAAGACCGTTCCCTACGCAC
>JBJEPV010000209.1:0-5079 GCA_051881415.1 Candidatus Fimenecus sp. | reverse complement strand
CTTAGAAGGCAGATGCTCTATCCAGCTGAGCTATCAGCGCAAATTTAAGTGCTTGATTATTATATATGCCCCGTCGCGGTTTGTCAAGGGAAAAAACACTTTTTTTCGCGGAAAATCCGAATTTTCAGTTGCGATGCAATGCAGGAAAGCTTGTATTTTCGGATGTGGGAAAAATCATTTGTAAATTTGCACCGCCACGCGTAATTTTCCCTTTTTGGTTTCGCGCTCGGTGCCGCAGTAGCGAAATCGACCGTACCCGCGCACGGAAACAATGCAGTTCGTTTTTAACACAATATCTGCCCGTGTGACGGCACAGCTGTCCACAAAAACGCGCTCGGCACCAATCAACTTTTGTGCTTCACTGCGCGACAGGCGAAATACCGCCGACAGCACCGCGTCCAACCGTTCCGACGCGACCACGACGGACTGTGTTTCCGGCTCGGCGGTCAACGCATTCGGCAAAGCGTCGGCCGGTGTGACGCGCACCGTCGTATGCCGCACGCGGGCTAAATTCTCCGTCAAAAATGCGGAGATGCTCTCCATACAAAACACATATCCGCTGTTGTCAAACAGCAGAATATCCCCTACCCTTTCGCGGCGCAGCCCCAACGCCAAAATACTGCCGAGAAAATCACGGTGCGTGAGTGTTTCGGCAAATTTCGGCGCGGCGGGCGCGATTTTTAACAGAACAAACGGTGCATTTTCGGCGGCTGCACAGGGCTCTGCCGTGCCGAAGCAGGCAACCTTGCGTTCTGCCGCCGGATACCCGCCGAACAGCACGAACGGCGCGCGCATGTTGGCGCTTTGCAAAACGCCTTGCTCGTGCAAGTTCAAAAAATCCGAATACACAAGCATTTGTCGCGTTTCGGCGCGGTCGCTCAGTTCCGTAAACCGCTTTTGTAAGGCAAGGTCGGTGTCAAGCATGGTTTGTCTCCTCTTCGGCTTGGGATTTTCCACGCTGATTGCGCCGAACGAGTGCCGCAACCAGCAAGCCGATACCCACAGCGGGAACGGCAATCAAAATCAGCGTAACAATCAGTTGCATCGGGATATAATCGTAAATCGTGTCGCCGAGCAGGGTGAACAGCACCACGCGCGGTGCAATGCCGAGAACGGACAGCAAAAGATAGCGCCAAAACGGATACTTACTGCCGCCCAAAAACAGGCTGACAAAGTCAATCGGGAACACGGGCAACAGGCGCATGACAAATACCGAAGCCGCACCCGCGCGTTTTCTCTGCATTTCCAAAATTTTTTGCCCGCCCTTTTTGCGTGACAAAAAGCGTTGAATGTACTCTCCCCCCAAAAACAGCCCGAACAGATACGAAACGATGACCTCAAACAAAATCCCGCCGAGGTTGACTGCGACTGCCGTCATCGGAGAAAACGCCATACCGACTGAAATATAAAAGAGCGACGCGGGAATAACAAATACCAATCCCTTTAAAATGTATACGCCGAGCACAGTGCAAACCGCCGCGGTAAAAGATGCGGCATTCTGCACAAGCGCGCGCACATCTATATTCGTCAGCGTTTGGTAGTTTGAAAGCACAGCAACAAAAACCGCGGCGCAGACCGCGATTTTCAAACAGAGTTTTACAATTTCTTTCTGTTTTTCGGGCATGGGGAACAATCCCTTCGTAAAATCATCTTATTGTACCATACTTTTTGAAAAAATGGGGGAAAAATACAAATTTTTTCCCTTTTATAAAAGATTTGTGATAGAATAAGGAAGAATTCAAAAAACCGAGGGATTTTTTATGCATTACTGTATTGTCGGTGCGGGTGCCGTGGGGTTGAGCGTCGCCGCCGCGCTGACCGAAGCGGGCTTTTCGACGGATATTCTTGCGCGCGGGGCGAATTTAGACGCACTTAAAATGCGCGGCATTCAAATTTTGCGCGGAGAAACGGCGAAAACCGTTTGCCCCGTGCGGGCATTCCGTGAAGCGGAATATGAAAACAAGCCCGATGTGATTTTTGTTTCGGTCAAGGGGTATTCTTTGGAGAGCATTTTGCCGCTTCTGGGGCGGATTTCCGACGCGCACACCGTGATAATTCCGCTTTTAAATATTTACGGCACGGGCGCGCGCCTGCAAGCGGCACTGCCCGCACCGCTTGTCACCGACGGCTGTGTGTATATCGCGGCAAGCAGAGCATCGGCGGGGACGGTCGCCCGGCAAGGCGATATTTTCAAAATTGTGTTCGGCGTACGGCAACAAAGCGAATTTCGCCCGGTTTTACGGGAAATTGCCGCCGATTTGAAAACGGCAGGAATTGAGCCGTTGCTTTCGGATTTCGTACAGCGCGACACCTTGAAAAAATATGCCTATGTGTCGCCGATGGCGGCGGCAGGCTTATATTTTGACGCGGACGCGGGCACATTTCAAAAGGCAGGCGCCCCGCGGGATACTTTTGCGGCGTTGATGCGCGAAATCGAAGCGTTGGCGCAGGCAATGGGCTGTCCGTTTGACATCGACATTGTACAAACCAATTTGGATATTCTGGACGCGCTCGCACCGGATGCGTCCACCTCGATGCAACGGGATATTCGGGCGGGGCATCAGAGTGAACTGGACGGATTGGTGTTTGAACCCGTACGCTTGGGGCAAAAATACGGCGTACCCACACCGCGATACGCCGAAATTGCCGAAAAATTCGGCTTTAAATTGTAAAGTATGTTTACTTTACACAAGTTAGAATGATAAAATGCAGGAGATTTGGATATGGTGGAAAAATGCTGTATAGCAACCTTTTACGGACACGAATTTGACCCGACCGCACCCACGGCGGATGACTTGTGCATCGAGGATATTGCCCATGCGCTATCGTATTTGACGCGGGCAAACGGGCATTTTCGGGTATTTTATTCCGTGGCGCGCCATTCCATAAACTGCGCAAAAGAAGTAAAGGCGCAAGGCTTTACAGAGGAAACACAACTCTTGGCGCTCTTGCATGACAGCGCCGAGGCGTACATCGGCGATTTAACGCGTCCCTTGCGGCGGCATATCCCCGCATTTTCGGATTTTGAGCGCAATTTGCAAAAACGGATTTATGAAAAATTTGCCACAACCGATGTCACCGACGAACAGCGCGCAGCTGTGAAAGCGGCAGACGACGCACTGTTGTACCACGAATTTAAAGTGTTTCACGGGGCGGAATTGGCAGAAATGCCGCCCGCACTGCACATCCCGCTTGCGCCCGATACGGATTTTCAAGCGACCGAAGCGGAATTTTTGGCGCTGTATCACGAATTGAAGCGGTTTGTGTAATCGGGCATAACGCAACAAATACACTTTGTGCTGCAATTCAACACGAATATTTAAATGTATGACTGTCTCGTTTGCGTAAAATACTTCTACAAAGTAAATGCCAACCCTGATTGTCATTTTGGCATTGCATGTGTCAAAGCAAGAAGCATTTTCCGCCTTCGTTATGCATTACGGTTTTCCGTTTTTCTTCCCACAATGTTTTTATCTGGGCAATTCCATATAATGGGTCAAATCGTTCAACAACTCTGTACAATTCTGATACCTATCCTCAGGATTGAGCTGAATACATTTATCAATGATATATTCTGTCCCTTTCGGCAAAGCCGGATTCACTTGGCAAAGCGGTCTTACAACAAAGTTTTCTCCTCTTGGGTCAATTCCTGTTAAAAGATGATATAAAGTCATTCCGACGCCGTAAATATCCGTACGCGCATCGGTTTGTCCCCTACCGCCGTATTGCTCCGGTGCGGCATAGCCTTTGGTTCCAAGGGAACAGGTATCGTTCTTTTGGTTTGGCTTATATGTACGCATAATACCGAAATCAATAATTTTAATACACCCGTTTGGTTCTAAAATCAGATTGTCGGGCTTTATATCTCTGTGAATATGCGGTGGATTTAAGGCATGAAGATAAGCGAGAACAGCACACAGCTGCTTTGCCCAATCCATTACAAGGTCAACCGGCTGTGCGCCGAAATTTTTCACAATCTTGTTCAGCGTTTCGCCTTCGACATAATCCTGCACAGTCGCAAAGCACCCCGGTACATCAATGATATCCACAACGCTTGGGATAGCGGGATGATTCAGTACTTGCAGCAAGGATGCTTCTTGAAGTGCTGTCACACGCAGCATCCCTTGTTTGTCATAATCCGCATCATGATAATCATCACGCAAAATCTTAACTGCCCATATCTTATTCAGCCGTACATCCATTGCGAGAAATACTTTAAATGTTCCGCCCTGACCAATCAACTTTAACAGTTCATATTTTCCGTCTATGATTGTGCCGACACCAATCGGCTTTGGAGAGGCGGTTTCAGATTTGTATGACACAGTTTTGCCGCAATTTGTGCAAAACCGGGCATTTTTATGAATAACATTCCCACATTGCGCGCAATATCGTTTTTCATCAACCCCATCTTTATCCACATTACCGCATTGACGTGAAGTCTCAATTTTACTTTCCCCGCATTTTTTACATACATATTTTGTAGCATCACAATATTGTTCTGCTATCTCAAATTCATGTTGATTATGCGCACAGTCCAAAAACGGTTTCTCCTCTTTACCTTGAGAAGATTTCACTGTCTCTGCAGCTGGAGCTTTTGTTTCTAACTCCGGCTGGATATTTATTGTGCTTGATACGGTATTCGTTGATGTTTCTGTTATAGAAAGCCAAGGATAGAGTTGCATAATCAGCATCTCACATTTCATCATACCTTTCTTTGCACCGAGAGGAACTCTCAGTTCAAGGGTTGCCTTAGGGAACATCACATTGAATGCCCCATCAAGTTTCTCCAACCGATTGAGAACTGAAAACATGGTACATCCCAACACTCTCTGAATGTGCGGCGTGAATGTTACCGTAATCTTTCCTTCGGTCATAGAGGGTACAAATTCCTGCAATCCTGCGCCGGACAGATAATACATCACCGTTTCCTTATCTTGCTCACTCATTTCAATGAACATTTCGCGCGTAATAGGCTTATCGCCCATCTTAAGCATTCCGCAACTTTCTTCGGCTTCCTGAAGCGCCATAGTCTCCAATTCCATCAATGTTGCAGCGATATGTTCATTCTCCGCCGCCTTA
>JBJEPV010000208.1:0-5161 GCA_051881415.1 Candidatus Fimenecus sp. | reverse complement strand
AGGGCGGGGGCTTGCTCCCGCCGTCAATTCACATCGAACCCCGCGGCGGGGGCAAGCCCCCGCCCTACCGTACAAATTACCCCCACACCCCCCCAATTTCAATGATAAAAAATAACCACGGAGAAAAGCAGTTTTCGGCTTTTCTCCGTGGTTTGCATTCTACAATATTTTTTATTTTATCATTTCCTGAAATTCCGCCTCGGAAATGATGGTCACGCCCAACTGCTGTGCTTTGGTGAGTTTACTGCCTGCGTCCTCGCCCGCCAGCACATAATCCGTTTTCCTGGAAACGGACGAAGCGGTTTTCCCTTTGAAGCTTTCAATGATTTTGCTCGCTTCACTGCGCGTCATGGTGGGGAGCGTGCCCGTCAGCACAAAGGTTTTGCCCTCAAACCGGTTGTCTACGATTTCCTTTTTCGAGCGCATATTCACGCCCGCCGCGGCAAGTGCGTCCAATAATTCGCGGGATTGCGCCAACGCGAAAAATTGTACAACGCTGTCCGCCATCACTTCGCCGAACCCGTCAATCGCAAGAATATCCTCGCGCGGGGCGGTTTCCAGCGCGTCCATGGTCAAAAAATGCTCTGCGAGAAGCGCCGCCGCCTTTTGCCCGATGTGGCGAATGCCGAGTGCAAATACCAATTTGCCCAAATCGTTTTCTTTGGATTTTTCTACCGCATTTCGCAGATTCTCGGCGCTTTTTTCGCCCATTCTGTCGAGTGCGGCGATTTTTTCGTAGTCCAAATTGTAAATGTCCGCGGCATTGCGGAGCATCCCTTTTTCCACCAATACCTCTAAAACCGCTTCCCCTAAGCCTTCAATATCCATCGCGTCGCGGCTGCAAAAATGAATGAGCATCCGCAAAAGCTGGGCGGGGCAGTCGGGATTGGTACAGCGGATTGCCGCCTCGTCCTGCTCGCGTACGACGGGGGCGCCGCAAGACGGGCAGATTTTCGGCATTTCGTAAAGCGGTGCGCCGTCCTGATGCTTGCTTACGGACAGCACCTCGGGAATAATATCGCCCGCCTTGCGAATGACCACCGTGTCTCCGATGGAAATCTGCTTTTCACGGATAAAATCCTCGTTGTGTAGTGTCGCGCGGCTGACGGTCGTGCCCGCAAGCAAAACGGGCTCGAAAACCGCCGTCGGGGTAAGCACCCCCGTGCGCCCCACATTGATTTCAATGTCCAACAGCGTGGTTTCCTTTTCCTCAGGCGGGTATTTAAAGGCGATTGCCCACTTCGGGTATTTCGCCGTACTGCCTAAGGCTTCGCGCGCGGCAAAATCGTCCACCTTAATCACCGCGCCGTCAATATCAAAGGGGAGGGTATAGCGAATGTCGCCGATGCGGCGAATTTCCGCGAGGGCTTCCTCAATATTGTTGCACGGTGTGTAAAACGGCACGGTTTTAAAGCCGAGTGTTTTTAAATAATCCAGGGATTCCTTGTGCCCGTGCAATGTTTTTCCCTCGATACGCTGAATGTTGAATACGAAAATATCCAGCTTCCGTTTGGCGGTGATTTTCGGATTTTTCTGCCGCAAAGAGCCCGCCGCCGCATTGCGCGGATTTTTAAACGGCTTTTCCTCGTTTAATTCCTGCTCTTTCACGATTTCCAAAAAGGTATCGCGGGGCATATACACCTCGCCGCGCACCTCCAAAAACGGTAAATCGGTGTTGATGCGCAACGGAATACTGCGCACGGTGCGCAAATTGGCGGTAATATCCTCGCCCGTGACACCGTCGCCGCGCGTACTGCCGCGGGTGAATACGCCGTTTTCATATTCCAAAGAAACCGAAAGCCCGTCAATTTTCGGCTCGACAACATATCGAGCCTGACCGATGCCGCCGTTTACGCGTGCGTCAAAATCGCGGATTTCCCCTTCGGAAAACGCGTCCTGCAAACTTTCCATTTTCACGGGGTGCACAACCGGCGCAAAGGCATTGTCCGCCTCGCCGCCGACGCGGTGGGTGGGGGAATCCGCCGTGAGCAGTTCGGGGTATTCTTCTTCAATACCCTGTAACTCGCGCATCAGCATATCGTATTCATAATCCGAAATATCGTTTTCATTTTCCACATAGTAGCGGTAGATGTGGTGGTTCAGTTCTTTGCGCAGTGTTTCGGCGCGTGCCTTTGCCGTTTCAAAATCCAACATAATGTGCCTCCGAGTGCATTCTTTTTCTATTGTACCATAAAAATTCATTTTTACAATCCCCGACTGCATATAGAAAGAGTAAGGCGAGGTTTTTAACGCAGTTCAAGCGGAAATATACCGTTAAACTATATTGTGTTCGACGCTTCTCGCCTTAGGAAAGGGGCTGTGTTTATGAAAAAATTATTATCGGTTTTTTTAAGTGCTTTATTGCTCGTGTTGTGTGTGTTGCCGTGTGCCGCCGCCGAGGAACTGCCGCCGATGCAGGTGGAAATCTCGGCAAAAGCAGGCGTTTTGGTCGATGCCGACAGTGGAAAAGTCTTTATGGCGCAAAACGCGCACGACAAGCTGTATCCCGCCTCTGTCACCAAAATTATGACGCTTTTGTTGGTGGTCGAGGCGATTGACGAGGGCAGAATTTCGCTAAACGATACCGTGACCGCCAGCCGCGAGGCGTGCGAAAAGGGCGGCTCGCAGATATGGCTTGAAGAGGGCGAGCAAATGACGGTAGACGAACTGTTAAAAGCCGCCGCCGTGGCAAGCGCCAACGACGCCTGCGAAGCGCTCGCGGAGTATGTGGCGGGGAGCAGTACGGCGTTTGTCAAAATGATGAACGAGCGCGCCCAAGAACTCGGTATGCACGATACAACTTTTGAGAACTGTACGGGGCTCGACGATACCGCCGAAAACCACAAAACCAGCGCGTACGATATTGCGCTGATGTCCCGCGAACTGTTAAAGCATCAGCGTATTGTGCAATATACCACCATTTGGATGGACAGCTTGCGCGACGGCAAAACGGAGTTGACCAACACCAACAAATTGGTGCGGTTTTACAAAGGTGCCACGGGTTTAAAAACCGGCACAACCTCAAAAGCGGGCTGTTGCGTAGCGGCAAGCGCCGAGCGCGACGGCTTGCATTTGATTGCCGTGGTGTTGGGGAGTGATTCAAGCGACGCGCGCTTTAACAGTGCAAGGGCGATGCTCGATTGGGGCTTTGCAAATTACGAAAGCGTGGCGTTGACGGTGGACAGTACGCAAATCCCCGCCGTCTCGGTTTTGCACGGAATGACCGATTGTATTCAGCCGCAAATCCCCGAAACGAAAAAAGTTGTGTTGGAAAAAGGCAGGAAATCCGCCGTAACGCAGGAAATCGACCTTGCCGCCTCGGTCGAAGCGCCCGTCGAAGCGGGGCAGTTGCTTGGGCGCGTTATTTTTAAGTCGGCGGGCGAAACGGTCTGCACCTACGATTTGACCAATGAAACCGCTGTGGAACGGTTGACATTTGCCGAGGCGTTTCGCCGTATTTTGTGCATTTTGTGCCAATAATGCAGGGGATTGTAAATTTTAACAGATATTTTTCAAAAAAATTCACAATTTCGTATTGAAAAGCGGCGGGATTTAAGGTAGAATAAATGCAACATAGACAAGATGTTAAATGAAGCCGCGCGGTGCGGTAAAACCAAAGGGGTAAATTTTTACAAATGGCACTTAGACTGAACACCAAGTATTTGAATGATTTTATTTCCGACAGCGACTATGCCGCTATTGCAGACGAAGTCAAAGCGGCGCATCAAAAGTTGATTTCCAAAACGGGCGAGGGCAGCGATTTCCTCGGCTGGGTCGATTTGCCGGTGGATTACGATAAAGAAGAATTTGCACGCATCGAAAAAGCGGCGGCGAAAATCCGAAAGGATTCCGAGGTGTTGGTTGTCATCGGTATCGGCGGCAGTTATCTCGGCGCGCGTGCGGCCATCGAGTTCTGCAAATCCCAAAACTACAATTTGCTTTGCAAAGACACCCCGCAAATCTTTTTCAGCGGGAACTCCATAAGCTCCGCGGCGCTCAATGAAATCGTGGCGCTTTGCGAAAATAAGGACTTTTCGGTGAATGTGATTTCCAAATCGGGCACGACCACGGAGCCTGCGGTTTCGTTCCGCATTTTCCGCGAATTGCTGGAAAAGAAATACGGCAAAGCGGAAGCCGCAAAGCGGATTTATGTCACCACCGACTGTGCAAAGGGCACATTAAAAGAACTTTCCGATGAAGAAGGCTATGAAACCTTTGTTGTGCCGGACGATGTCGGCGGCAGATATTCCGTGCTGACCGCAGTCGGTTTGTTGCCGATTGCCGCGGCAGGCATTGACATTGCCGCGATGATGCAGGGTGCGGCGGATGCGAGAGCCGCCTATTCCAAAGACGATTTAACCGAAAACGATTGCTGTAAATATGCGGCAATCCGCAATATTTTGTACCGCAAAGGCAAGGCAGTCGAAATGATGGTTGCCTATGAACCCGATTACACGATGATGAACGAATGGTTTAAACAGCTGTTCGGTGAGTCCGAGGGCAAATGCGGCAAGGGCTTGTTCCCCGCAAGCGCGGTATTTTCCACCGATTTACATTCGATGGGGCAGTATATTCAAGAGGGCGAACGCATCCTGTTTGAGACCGCCGTTGTCTTTGACAAACCCAAAACCGAAGTCACCATCGGGACGGATGAAAAGAATGCCGACGGGTTGAATTTCTTGGCGGGCAAAACCATGGCGTATGTCAACCGCAAAGCGTTTGAGGGTACGGTGCTCGCCCATGTGGACGGCGGCGTGCCGAATGTGGTGTTGGAAGTTCCCGAAATGGACGCATACAACTTCGGCTATCTTGTGTATTTCTTGGAAACAGCTTGCGCGGTTTCGGGCTATACCTTGGGTGTCAATCCCTTTAACCAACCGGGTGTGGAAAGCTACAAACGCAATATGTTTGCGCTGTTGGGCAAGCCCGGCTATGAAGAAATGACCAAGGCGCTTGAACAAAGACTCGGTCTGTAATCCCTTTCGTTTTATCCCGCAGGGGCGGTTATAATACATATTCAGGAGGAGACTACGATGGTATCTCTTATTATCGGCAACAAAGGCTCGGGCAAAACAAAACTGCTGGTTGACAAGGTTAACGCGGCAATCGAAAAATCCAACGGCAATGTCATTTGCGTGGAAAAGGAAACGAAGCTGACATA
>JBJEPV010000207.1:0-25521 GCA_051881415.1 Candidatus Fimenecus sp. | reverse complement strand
AAAATATGCATTTTACGATTTTGAACACATCAACCAAGTGACCGTAGGCGACATCCGAAAAAGCGGCAAAAGATATATTTTAATCCATGAAAATGCGGCGTACAAATACAGCAAAAACTGTGAACAGATTTTACCGTGGGAAAAGCAAGTCAACGGTGCCAAAGCGGAAAAATTTGCAAACGAAACATTGCGTTTTTTTGATGATTACCAAACCGACGGGCTTTACTGGTTTCAAACCCAGCAAACCCCGAACCTCGGCACGGAAATCGGTGTAACCACCCCCGCCAAATTAGACGATGCCTTAGTCAAACATTTTGACACCATCATCAACGGCATTGCAACCACGCCCCGCTACCTCGAGAGGGCAAACATAATTGCAGGTGATTTTATGACCCGGGATTATGCCAAAGCAAAGGCCATACTGGAACTGAATTTACGCAAAGGAAATGTGAAACCCGAGCTTGAAAAAGCGTATGAAAAAGGATTGGTATAAAAATGGAACTGACTGTTTTAGGCAAATACGGCCCCTACGGCAAGGCCGGAAACGGTTGTTCGAGTGGCTACCTTGTGAAAAACGGTGACGACTGCATCGTTTTGGATATGGGTTGCGGAACGCTGTCCAGGCTTATGGCAAAGGTCGACATCACCAAAATCAAACACATCTATATTTCGCACCTGCACTACGACCACACAAGCGACCTGCTTGTATTTCGGTATTTGTTGGAGGAGTTGTCCCAAACGGTCAATATTTACACGCACCGTGAGGACACGCAGTGGTACAATATTCTTTTTGACCACCCGAATTTCAATGTGATTGACATTGACGAAAACACGGTGATAAACATTGGCACAACGGAGCTTCGCTTTTTACCCATGCAACACACGGTTACGGATTATGCCATTTTGATAAAAGGGAAGAAAACCCTTTGCTACACGGGGGACACCCTATTTAACCCCAATGTTTTGAAATGCTTTGCGGCAAGTGACCTTGTTCTTGCCGATTGCAGTAAACCAAAGGGATTTAACGGCCCGCATATGACCGTAGAGGATGCCATTCGGCTTGCAAAGCAATATCCCGAAACGAAAATTATCGCAACGCATCAGTCCGCGGCGTACAATCCAAAGGCGGATTTGGAAGGAACCGGAATTATCAGCGCGGAGGAAGGAACAACCTATACGGTTGGATGACCTTGCCCCATACCGACGCCGACCATACATTGCGCGACCGTCAAGCGGCAAGCGTAGCAATCCGTGTGGCAAAGGCGTTGAAAAAGCATCAGGGAATGGTATAAAAACAAAAAAAGAGCATCCTATGATGCTCTTTTTTTGCTTGGCAGCGGTAAAAGGATTCGAACCTCTACATACGGAGTCAGAGTCCGCTGTGCTACCATTACACAATACCGCTATGTGGAATTTGCAAGTGGTATTATACAATGCCGCGCGCACAATGTCAAGCCTTTTTTGCACAAAAAATCGCTTCCTGCGGCGGGAGCAAATGCGCCGAATGCAGGCACCTTGCGGCAGAAGAAAGCCCCCGCCGCAAAATCACATCAAAATCCACGGGCGGGCGCGGAGACCCGCCCCTACATTCTAGCGTCTATCATCTAGCGACTAGCAACTAGACCGTAGGGAACAACCTTAGTGTTGTTCCGCAAAAGCACACCAAAATCCGCGGGCGGGTGCAATCCCCTGTCCCTATGGGTTGTATTTACCCGCCTTTTTATTGCCTTATTGCGCGAGTAGGAAATTGCGCTCGTTTTCAAAAATCAACAGCACGCCGACCGCCGCCGTCAGCAAGAACAACAGGCAGACGACTACAAAAACCGCATACTGCACGCCCGCCTTGTTTTTGGAGAACAGCGTTTGCAAATCCAACAAAATCACGCCCGAAAATACCGCCGCGACCGTCGCTATATCGGCAAGATACCGCACACAAACGCCGGCAAAGCAGGTGTCAAAATAGGCAAGCAGCAAACAAGAGATTGTCGCAATCGTGAAGGTAATCGGCTTTACAAAAGATTCCTTTTTATTATATGTCGCGGGGCAAAGCGCAAGCGAGGCGAGCGACGGCATGGAAAACGCGCCGAGCATACGGGCGGTATAGACATACGGCGCGGTGTTCGGGAACGATTCAAAGGTCAGATTGATATACGGAAATGCATTTTTCAACTGTGGAAATTGGAAGAAATAGTGATACAGCGCGGGCAAAGCCAGCGTGCCCAAAAAGCGGTATTGTGACACATCGCAGACAGTGAGCTGATAGGTTGCGCCGAATTCCAAAACCGAGCCGAATCGCGCGAAATTATACCACATCACCCCTGCCGCGCCGAGGGCAGTCGGCACTGCAAAGGCGAACAGCTTTACACATCTTTGCAGTCGTGTGCCGTCCTTACCGAAGAAAATACACAAAAATATCGGAACAACCAAGAGCGCATACAGCGCCAAATTCGGGCGGGAAAGCACCGTCAGCACCAAGTTCAGTGCGGATAAAATTAAAAATACAACCGACTTCCCCGTTTTCGGCTGTTTGTAGGCGCAAAAGGCGAACAGCAAAAAGAGCGCCAAATGGGTTATGCCGCTTTGCACCGCAATATAATACATATCCGCCGACGACTGCACCATATAAATCAGACTGCCCGACACAGCGGCAACAATCGAAAGCACCAGCGCACAAAAATTGCAGTCGGGCACAAACAGCCGCACAAGCCGTAAAACAAGCAACGCCACGGCAACGGCACTGACCGCCGCGAGCAAAAAGCACACGGTCTGCGGCGCGGGCAGTGCCCCCGTCAGCGCGTAATACGGGAAATACACGGTCAAAAGCGGTGCAATGCCGAAATAGGAATAATACTTGCCGTCGAACAATGCCCTATCCCACGGGTACCATGCGCCTGTTTCGGCACGCGCGGCGGGGTCATACGGATTGTCGAGTGCCAAAATCCGTTTATCGGGGGCAAAATCCAAATGAAGCTGTCCTTTCAAAAAGGCGTCGAACTGCTGTTCATAGCCGTTTTGATTTTCCAAAAGCCCTTGAAAGGGATAGAGGATATTTTCGTGCGGCAGATTGCAGAAGATATAAATAATCGGCGCAAAGCACAACAAAACCGCCGCGCACAGCAAAATACGCTGTGCACGGTTCTGCGGATTATATGTGATTGTATATAGTTTCAACGGATACGCGGCGGCAAAAAACAACAAGACTGCCGCGCCGAAGCCAACAGCAAGTGAAAGTCCCATGTTACTCTCTGAACTCCGCGATTTGGGCGGTCGGTTTGCGCGTTTTTTGACGCAATACATCGTCTGCGGCGGCATAGCCCGTGGCAAGCACCAACCGCACGCGTTTTTCAGGAGCAATGCCCAAAGCATTTTTGAGTTTTTCTTCGTTCATCCAACCCAAAATGCAGGTCGAAAGCCCCAGATCCGTTGCGGCAAGGCAATAGTGTGCCGTGGCAATGCCCATATCCATTTGGGCAAATGCCTGACTGTGGAATTTTTCGGCAACCGCCGGCTTTAACACGGCGTGCTCCTCCACAAGCACCGCAAACGCGGGGCAGTTGTCTGTAAACTTGTTTCTGCCTGCCTCCTGCACACACTCGCGCACAAGTTTCGCCGTCTCGCCGGTTGCCATAATCAGTTTCCACGGTTGGGCGTTGCACGCCGAAGGGCTCAGGCGAAACGCTTCCACCAATTTTTCAAGTTTTTCGCGCTCAACGCGCTCACCGTTAAAATTGCGGCAGCTTTGGCGACGCGTTATCAAATCCATAAAGTTTTCCATAAAAACAACTTCCTTACTCGTAATGTTTATTTTTATTATAAGATAAGTTTCCAAATCCTGCAAGAATAGATTGCGATTTTGCGGGAAATATGCTAAACTGAAAGTGGATTCTTTTAAGAAGGTGAGTATATGTGCAATACAGCACAATCGGCAGATTTGTCCATGATGACAGAACTGTACGAATTTACATTGGCAGACGGGTATTTTTCGGCAGGGATGCAGGACACCGTTGCGTGCTTTGACCTGTTTTTCCGCCGCGTGCCCGACGGCGGCGGCTTTGCCGTGATGGCGGGGCTCGAACAAGTCATCTCGTATTTAAAAAATCTGCACTTTACCGAAGGCGATTTAGCATTTTTGCGGGAAAAGGGCATTTCCGAGCCGTTTTTGCAGTATTTGCGCGACTTCAAATTTGCCTGTGATGTTTGGGCAATCCCCGAGGGGACGCCGATTTTCCCAAATGAGCCGATTGTGAAGGTGCGCGGGCCCGTGGTGCAGGCGCAAATGATTGAAACGATGCTTTTGTTGTGCATCAACCAACAAAGTTTGATTGCCACCAAAGCCAACCGCTTGGTGCGTGCGGCGCACGGCACGGCGGTAGCAGAATTCGGCGCACGGCGCGCACAGGGCACGAATGTGGCGGTCTGCGGTGCACGCGCGGCGTATATCGGCGGGTGTGTGGCGACCTCGGGCGTGGAAGCGGCACGGGATTTCGGTATTCCGACCTTACAAACAATGATTCACAGCTGGGTGCAGATGTTTGACTCGGAATACGAGGCATTTTGCGCATATGCGCGCGCCTACCCCGATGACTGCACCTTTGTCGTGGATACCTATGATACCCTGCGCTCGGGCGTGCCGAATGCCATTCGTGCGTTTAACGATGTACTTTTGCCGTTGGGCAAGCGCCCGAAAAGCGTGCGCATTGACTCAGGCGACATCACCTATCTTTCCAAACGGGTGCGCAAAATGCTCGATGAAGCGGGCTACCCCGACTGCGATATTATGGCGTCGAACTCGCTCGACGAGCACATCATCAGCGATATGCTCTCGCAAGGGGCAAAGGTGGATTGCTTTATCGTCGGCGAACGGTTGATTACCTCCGCCTCTACACCGCTGTTCAGCGGGGTTTACAAGCTCTGCGCCGTGGAAAAGGACGGGCGGATTATTCCGAAAATCAACCTGTCCGAAAATGTGAAGAAAATTACCATTCCCTCGTCCAAATTGGTATACCGTCTGTTTGATATGGACTCGGGCAAGGCGATTGCCGATGTGCTGACCACCGACAGCGAGGAAATCGACGACACCAAGCCCTACGAGTTGTTCGACCCCGATTTCACCTGGAAGCGCAAGGAAATCGAAAACTATGTGGCGCGTCCGTTGCTTGTTAAAATCTTTGACAAGGGCGAGTGTGTATATACCTCTCCCGCGCTCTCGGAAATCCGCGACTACTGCGCCGAACAGATTGACACGCTTTGGGACGAGGTCAAGCGCTTTGAAAATCCGCACAAATATTATGTGGACCTTTCCGAAAAGCTGTGGGAAATCCGCAAACTGTTAATTGAAGAATACAAAGGAGTACGCAAATGAACATTTGGCATGACATTGACCCCGCACGCATTACGCGTTCCTCTTTTGACGCGGTCATTGAAATCAGCAAGGGCAGTAAAATGAAATACGAGCTCGACAAGGAAACGGGTATGCTCTGCCTTGACCGCGTATTGCACACCTCCACACACTACCCGGCAAACTACGGGTTTATTCCGCGCACCTACGCGCTCGACAATGACCCGTTGGATGTTTTGGTGCTGTGCTCGGAAAAAATCGAACCGATGGCGCTTGTGAAATGCTACCCCATCGGCGTGATTACGATGATGGACAACGGCGCGCCCGACGATAAAATTATCGCCATTCCCAAAGGCGACCCGACCTATAACGGGTATTCGGATATTTCGCAGCTGCCGCGCCATGTATTTGACGAAATGACGCACTTTTTCACGGTCTACAAAATGCTGGAAAACAAAAAGACCGTCATTGACGAGGCAAAAGGCGTGCTTGCGGCAGTCGAAATTATTGAGGACGCCATCCACCGCTACAACGAAACCTTCGGGAAATAAAAAGATGACAGGCTTTTAGGGGGACTTATGAACAACAAGGCAGTCAAAGTATTTTTATCGATTATTTTGGCGTTGGTCGTGGTGATAGGCGGCGTTGCCGTCGGATTGACGCTCAAAAACGGCAGACAGGAAATCAAGCCCGCCACGGCACCCGTATTCGGGAAAGCCGACAAGGACGAGACCGCGCCGAGCGAAGTGCCGACCGAAGCGCCGACTGAAACAAAAGCGCCCGTCACACTCCGAATGCTGTCGGTCGGGGACAATTTAATCCACGACGGCATCTACGAACAGGCGAAAAAACGCGCAGGCGGCAGCGGCTACGATTTTTCGTATTGCTACGCGCGTGTAAAAGATACGATTGCATCGGCAGATGTGGCGACCATCAACCAAGAAACGATTGTGGCGAAAAGCTACGAGCCGTCGGGCTATCCGCTGTTTAACAGCCCGCAGGAATTAGGGCAAACGGTTGTGGACACAGGCTTTGATGTGGTCAATTTGGCAAACAACCATATGCTCGACAAAACATCGAAAGGTCTTGCGGAAGCGATTGATTTTTGGGACGCTACGGGCCTTGCGCGCACGGGTGCGTACAAGAATACACAGGATTTGGAATCCGTGGAATATATAGAGAAAAACGGCTTAAAAATCGGACTTGTCGGCATTACGCAGTACACAAACGGGTTATCACTTCCAAGCGACAGCCCCTTAAAATACATACTGACAAGCGACGAAGCGACGATTGAACGCAAAATCAAGGCGGCAAAAGCGCAATGCGATGCGGTGCTTGTCAATGTGCATTGGGGCAGTGAATACACCACCACGCCCGCGCAGGAACAGCGCAATCTTGCCAAGAAAATGGCGGATTGGGGCGCGAATGTCATCATCGGGCATCACCCGCATGTGTTACAGCCCGTGGAATGGATAGAGAACAGCGACGGCACACGCACGCTGGTTGCCTATTCACTCGGGAATTTCATTTCCCAGCAAAACACCGCCGCGCGCGTGATAGGCGGTATGCTCCATTACGACATCACCAAAGATTTTGAGACAGACAAAGTTACCGTCAGCAATGTGCGCTTTGAAACGATTGTCACGCACTATGTTTCGGGCAGTCACGATGTGCAGATTTATCCGCTGTCGCAGTATTCCGACACGCTCGCCAAAAAGCAAGCCGCGCGGATTAAGCAGTCGGATTTCAGTGTTGCCTATATCGAGAATTTTGTAAAAGAAGTCATACCCGAAGAATTTTTAACGGCATAAATCCATAAAATTTTTATAAAACTTTTCGCGCCTGCCCATACTATGGGTAGGCGCTTTTTCTTTTGTTTCGAGACATTTTTCGTACGGTACATAACAAGTAAAGGAAGATGTCTGTGCAATACAACAAGGTAGAAATCTGCGGGGTCAACACATCGAAATTACAGGTACTCAAAGAGGCGGAAAAAATTGAACTGCTTAGAAAAATGCATGACGGCGACCGTTCGGCGCGTGAAAAACTCATCAACGGCAATTTGCGGCTGGTGCTGTCGGTCATTCAGCGGTTTCAAAACCGCGGCGAGCACCCCGACGATTTGTTTCAGGTGGGCGTTATCGGGCTGATGAAAGCCATAGACAATTTCGATATTTCGCAAAATGTCCGTTTTTCCACCTATGCCGTGCCGATGATTATTGGCGAGGTGCGCCGCTATTTGCGTGACAACAACGCGGTACGCGTCAGCCGTTCGATGCGCGACACCGCCTACCACGCCATGCAGGCCAAGGAAAAACTGCAAACCAAACTCAACCGCGACCCGACGATTGAGGAAATCGCCAAAGAACTCGACCGCCCCGTTTGTGATGTGGTGATTGCCTTAGAGGCGATTGTCGAGCCGGTTTCGCTGTATGAGCCCGTGTATGCCGACGGCGGCGAGCCGATTTATGTGATGGACCAGGTCGGCTCCCCCGAAACCGACAGCGATTGGCTCGATGAAATCGTGATGAAAGAAACGATTAAAGCCCTTTCCCCGCGCGAAAAGAAAATTTTGTCGTTGCGGTTTATGCAAGGCAAAACGCAAACCGAGGTCGCCGACGAAATCGGCATTTCACAAGCGCAGGTGTCGCGTCTTGAAAAAGGCGCATTAAAACGCATTAAAGGGCAATAAAAAAGCAGTATCTTGCGGATACTGCAATCAGATTGCGCTTGACAGCATGATACGCTTATGGTAGAATAAAAGCAGATAAGGAGCTTGCCGATAGACGGTTAGCCCCCTTATTGAGAAAAGTTCATGAAATGAACCGTCCAAGTTGGCAGGCTTCGGGCGGTTATTTCTTTATTATGGCTATGTAACCTGTGGCTACAATCAGAATAATAACAACAAATGTTAAATATTCCACAGTCATTCCCCCTTTCACTCCAAAGGAGGTGGGGGCAGGATTTAACCGCCTACCGTGAATGGTAGTTCTCCTTATCCGCCGAAATTATACAATATTCGGCAATCAATTGTCAATGCCTCAAAGTCTTTCCTCTATTCAATCTGCCTAAATCAGCAAGGTGCCGTTTGTGGACTTTGCTGATTTTTTTCGTTTCTATTGACTTTTTGCGCAGTTGGTTGTATGGTTAGTTACAGGAGTAACTAACCTATTTCTTTTGTGCGGAAAACGCAAAGAAAAACCGACAGAAAGGAGGTCGATGCTGTGCTGTTTCATTTTTCGGGCGACAAGCCCATTTACCTGCAAATTGCCGAGCAGTTGGAGGACGCGATTTTCACGGGGCTGTACCCCGAGGAAACGCAAATCCCCTCCACCACCGAAATTGCCGCAACCGAGCGCATCAATCCCGCCACGGTATTAAAAGGCGTCAATCTGTTGGTAGAGCAATCCCTGCTTTACAAAAAGCGCGGCATCGGTATGTTTGTCAAAGCGGGCGCAACCGAACAAATTCGGGAAAAGCGCCAACGGGAATTTGCAAATCAATTCATTACACCGCTCTTGAAAGAAGCGGAAAAATTAGGGATTTCCGATGCGGAAATCTGCAAATTGATTGAAAAGGGGTATAAACATGAGTCTTGAAATCCAACACTTAAACAAATTCTACGGCAAAACACAGGCGCTAAACGATGTCACCGTCACCTTTGAATCGGAGAAAATCTACGGTCTGTTGGGGCGCAACGGCGCGGGCAAAACCACGCTGTTAAACCTGATTGCCAACCGTATTTTCACGCCGTACGGCAATATTTTGCTGGACGGCGAAGAAGTCGAGGAAAATGACAAAGCGCTGTCCAAACTGTTTTTGGTCAACAGCGACAACCTCTATCCGAAGCATATGACGGTGGAAAAAGCGTTTCGGCTGACAAAGAGCTTTTACAAGGAATTTGACCTCGACAAAGCATATGATTTTGCAAAGCAGTTCGCCCTCTACACTTCGGCGCGTATCGGCGCGCTTTCGACGGGCTACCAAACCATTTTCAAGGATATTTTGGCGCTGAGTATGGATTTGCCGTACATTTTAATGGACGAACCCGCCTTGGGGCTCGATGCCAACCACCGCGAACTGTTATACCGTCTGTTGGTGACGGAGTATGCCGAAAAGCCGCGCACCTATGTGCTTTCCACCCACTTAATTGACGAAATCGCAAATGTCATTGAAAATGTGGTGATTTTGGACGAGGGCAAAATTTTGGCGGACGAAACCTGCGAAGCGTTGCTTTCGCGTGGGTACACCGCGACAGGGCCGAAAGCGCAAATTGAAGCGTTCGCCGCCGATAAAACCGTGATTGGGCAGACGCAGCTCGGCGCGTTTGTGTCGGTCAATATTTTGGACGAAAACGGGCGTACTTCGTCTGTGCCCGAGGGCGTAGATATTACGCCGCTGGATTTACAAAAACTGTTTGTTGCCATGACCGGCGGCACAGGAGCGGAAAAATGAAACGGGCACAAGTGATTTGGTTTCGGGCAAAGCCGCTTCTTTGGTGCTGTGGCATCTTCTTTTTGCTGTCGGCGATTTTTGGCATTCTTTCGATGTACGCCGAAATTTTCATTGCTATTTTCTTTTTTCTGTACGGGGCAATCCCCTTTCGGTATCAAACCGAGTTGTATTTGCAATTCGGCGTATCGCGCGCGCGGCAAATCGGCAGTATTTTCGCGCTTGTGCCGATTTGCGCGCTGTCAGGGGTTTTGTATACCCTGCTGACCGCCGGGTACCTGCACATATTTGCCGCGTTGGAGGCTCCCTTTGCCCTCGAAATTCTTTCTGCGGGGTTCACGGAATTGACAGGCACAAAGGCAATCTTGTGGGCAACGCTTTATGTAAGCCTTGTCAACAGTCTCGCGCTGTTCGGCGGGTGCTTTCTCGGTATACTCCTATATATGCGGCCGAAAAACAACCGCGTAACCGCTGTGCTTGCAATCGGCGCAGTCTTACTGTTGTGCGGCGGATTGCGGGCGGCAGTTCCGTATATCTTCTTTGCTCGGTATACCTACAATATGGTTGTGCCGCACAGCGACTTGGAGCTGTTCATTCAAGGGGTTCTGCGAAACATTCTGTGCTTGCCCGACGGCGACGATTTTATCTTGCCCGTCACTGCGTTGCTGTTTTGGTGCACAATCGTTGCGTCGGGGGTTTGTCTGCTGTTACGCAGACTGCCGAAACGGTAAGGGGGCGGAAACTATGCGTAAAATGACTTGGATAATACCGGTTGTCAGCCTTTGCTTGGCATTGCTTTTCAGCGTCGGCGCCGTATGTGCATTTTCGCCTGTACTTGTCAATGTGCTTCTGTGCGATATTGAAAACAATCCCGAAGACGACTGGGTAAATTACACTTGGGAACAAAGTGAAGCGGCACACGACTTGCTTTTGTGGCAGGCAAAGCACGCGGTTAGCCCCGCCTATCGTGCCGCTTGCTTACAGTATTTGGTGTACGCCTATTACCACCCGTACTCGGATTGGAGTCGTACCCATGTCGCAACGGGCGAAGCCGTACACGAAGCCTACTTACAGGCGTTAGAGACCTATGCGCAAAGCGTTGACCGGCAGACAGATATGCAAAGTGCGCAAAACAGCGAATTTTATACAGTTGAGGATACTTCTACCGAAATCCGTTGGGCAAACTACGGTTTTCTGTCCCCGAAAGGCAACCATACAATTTACGGCATTTTCAACGAACCGACGCTTGAACACGCCGCATATGTCTATTTGCACATCGACAAAGCGCGCGGCAAGGAAATGTATCTTACTTACGCGCAAAATGCAACCGACCACTATTTCTGCGGCGAGTTCCTGGGTGCGGTATTGCAGGACAGCAACGCCGACTCGGAGGACATTGCTTGGGCAAAGGCACAGGCAAACGCCGCCGCTGACGCGCTTTCGACGGAATACCAAGTTTTTGTGGATTTGCAAGCAGACTGTTGGACATTGTTTGACCGCCTGCAAGCTGCGGGGGAAGTGCCCACCGACAACGCAGAATACCAAGCGCTGTACAAGCAGGCGTTCAAAACCATGCCGCATACCAACACGGAGTATGAAGCGAAATATAAAGCCTTACAGGATTTGGCGTCTGACACGAATTGAGGGATTTTATGAATACAACACGCGTTGCAAAACTGTATTTTCGGCAAATGCGGCTGCCGTTTTTGATTTGCTTCGGATTGGCGGTACTTTCCGAAGTTACCCAAACCCTGTTTTGGAAAATGTTTGACCTGTTTGTGCCGTCGACATTCTTTTTAAGCGCCGCCTTCTATTTTATTTTTATCCTGTGGAACGGCAAAACATTTGATAGGCTGTTTTTGCAGTTTTCGGTTTCTCGGCGCGCACAACTTTGCGGATTTTTCGCCTTTTTGCCCGCCGCGTTGCTCGGCGCACTTTGTAATGCAGGCATTGCATCTATTGCCATTTTAACGCAGATAGATTGGCAAGACACGGCCGCAATACCGTCCGTTTTTGTATCGCTTTTTCAAGAATTTATTTTGTTGCAACCTCTGTTTGTCGGCAGTGTCGGCAAAGTTGTATTTTTATCCGTACTGTTCCAAGCCGTCAACAGTATGCGGTGGATGGTTGTGGCGCGCATGATTGTTGCATTTCGCCGCCTTTTGCCCGTTTGGGCGCGGGTGGTGTTGGGCTTCTTGTCGGCACAAACGCTGTTCTGGTTCGGTTTAGGTGACTTTTTTGCGTCAGAAGACGGAGACCTGCCACTCGGTGAAATTCCGTATACATTTTGTTTCGGCAACATTTCCACCGTCGGCATTCTGCTTTCGCGGCTTGCTACCACGGGGATTTGCGCCGGTGTTTTGGTGCTTTGTATGTATAAAAACCGCAAGCGCAAAATCATCGGCAAATGCAAAGCAAAGCAAACACGCCGCACCGCGCTCGCATTGGCGGGAATTGCCCTTTCGGTTGCCGCCGGGGCGTTTTCCGTCTGCTTTTGCTCGCCGGCTGTCGTAAACATATTGGAATATACAAGCCCCACTGTATCGGCAGTGCCATACGCAGGCGATGACGAAACCGACACCGTATATTTTGCACCGAATGAAAAAGCATATCGTCTTCTGCGCGCACAGAAAAAATTTGCAACCGACATATACCGCAGAAAACTTGCCTATCATATGGCGGCAGTATATTTCCCGCCGAATACAGAGGTAGTTCCCGACGCGGATTATACCGTCGGCAAGCAGTATTACGAACTCTATTTTTCCTGTGCGGATACTGCCGATGAAATTATATTCTATGACAGCGTATATGATTTTAACTTTCCGAGATACGGAATCGGCCTCTCTTGGCCGTATTTTCAATATATGTACCAAAACGGCGACAAAGACGAAGCGTTTGCCTTTTTGGAGTCAAACGCAACTGCAAATATATACATCAACGAAAACGATTTTCCGATTTGGGTGTATCGAAACGGCACCGAGGAAGAAGCATTACGCGTAGAGAATGTTGTGATACAGCACGCTTTGTCTGACAACGCCGATATGGCGCTTTTGCAAACGCTGTTGGACACAGCGCCGAGTCGGGCGGTGTATGAAAAAGTGCAAACAGATATTTTAGAGATATACGCACCGCAAGTTCGCGCCACCCGGCAAAATACATTGGAGGGGGACTTCCCTCTGCCACCGTATTATGCAGAAGGCGGCGAAGCCACACAGGACGAAGTACAGCGGTTTATCACCGGGCAAAAGGAATTTGCACAAGAACAGTTAGATGACCTAAATGCGCTTTGCGAACAAGCGCAAAAGCCGTATCCGGGGGTTTGAAATAAATAGGAGGGGATTTTATGAAAGGGAAAGCAACCGTCCGCTATTATTACAGGCGCGCACTTTTGCCGCTTTGCATTTGCACAGCGGTGTTTGCGTTTTTCACCTGGCTGACCGCAAGAGATAACACCATTCAATCGGCCACGGCGTTCGGCTTTAACGGCAGATTTTTCTGGTGCGCCTATATGCTTTTCGCCTACAAAGGCTTTGAAAACCTGTTTGACCAACAAAGCGTTTCCCGAAAAACACGGTTTCGTGCGCTCGTGGGATTTTTGCCGTTTTCAGGTTTGGTCGCGGCAGTCAATTTACTGCTTTGCTACGGCGGCATACTGCTTTACAACCACTATTGCCAAACGCAGATATTGCAAAACAGCAGCGTTGTCTTTTGGAAATACTGCCTGATTTCCGACGCGGAAATCCCTTGGCATTTGTTTTTGGGGCTGACGGGGATTTCGGAAACCGGCAGTGCGGCGGTTCTCCTCGTGCTCGGCTTACTCCTGTGCGCGCTTTCCGTCATACGCGGGATGCTGTTCGGCGTGTTGCTTGCGCGCTTGTTCCACAAACTGCCGCGGCGCATTGCCTTTTTGCTCGCGCTCGGCGGCACGGCGATTTTTGCCGGCGTATGCATTTTAATCAACTTGCAAAGCACCGCGACCGACACATATTATTGCGGTCTTGCGGCAGGCGCGTTCCTCTTTGGCAACGGCGGCGCGAATGCAACGCTGTCGGTGCTGTTTGCCGATGTCTATATGCTGTGTCTGTACCTGATTCTTTTGCGGCTGACGGACGGCACGGTATTTCGCCGCAAATCCACTTTCCGCAGAGCAATTACACGCGCGGCAATCGGGTGCGCACTGATTTTGGTGCTCGGTGTTTGCAATGTGCTTTTGTGCACGCCCACGCTTGTCAATGCATTGGAACGCACGAAAACATTTGGCGCAGACCACAAAGGAAATCCCGTTGCAGAATACACTTACGCGCCGGACGAACGGGCGTTTCGGCTTATCAACCTGCAAGCGAAATTCGCATTGCCCGCCTACCGTATTTCGTGCCTTTCGGCGCTTGCGCAGAATTATTATGTAGACGGCACGCTCGAATGCCTATCCTATGCGGACGGTGCGGCTGTTTTTGACGAACTTTTACAGACCTTTGATGACATAAGAGTTGACCAATTAACGGTTGATTTTTCGCTGTTGTACCCCACGGCAGACACTTTTGCGGCCATGGAAAACGCCAATACCCCGTATACGAAAAAAACCGAGGTCTTGGCAGACGCCTGTTTGTATTTTGCAAGCCACGGGGAACCCGCGCGTGCAAAACGCGCATATGAAGCCGTCGTGCAGTCGGAAGATTTTTGGGACACCCACGATATTTTCATGTGTGAAGCGGTGCTCAACTGCATTACGCTTTATTCCGACAGCGAGCAAGACCGCTTGTGGGCGGCAGAACAATTCGACGCGATCGCGGACCGTGTGCAAGCATTCCAAAACAGTGAAACCGAAACGGATATGATTGCAGGACTTCGCCGAAGCGCCGCGAAATTGCGCGGGGAAGAAGTTCCCGACAGCGAAACGGAACCCGAGGGCGTGGATTTGTGAGGAGGGAAACGAAAATGAAGCAAAAGCAAGGTATTCTTTACCTATACAAAGACTTTTTGCCGATTTTTGCGGTGTTTGAGGGGTTTTATATTCTGATTGCGTACCTCGGTTTACCGATACTGTCGACAGACAGCGCACCGGGATTTTTACGGTGTTTTGCATCGGTATTCCCCTTTCCCGCCTGCATTTGCGCGCTGTATACCATGGCAAATTTCCGAAAGCACAACAGCACCTTGCGGCAATTCGGGCTGTCCCCTCTTAAAACCGTAAGGGCGTTTTACGCGCTGAATGTGAGTGCTCTGCCGTTGACAGCGTTACATATCGGTATTGCGGCACTTCTTTGCCGTATTCCGAAAACACCCGTGGATTTTTGGCAAATGCTCGCCATTCCCGGCGAGAGCGCCGCGTATTTGGGACGCGATTTTACGATGTTCACCGTGTTAAAGGTGGGGTTGAACACAGTCTGCCTTTGCGCATTGGGGCTGTTCCTCGGCGTGGCGTTTTGCAGGCTCGGTAAAATCAAACGGCTTACACTGACCGTATGCAATTTGGTTGCGCTGTTGTGCATCGGGTATTTTGCTTTACAGCCGTATATGTCCGGCTTTCCGTTCGATTGGTTTTATGCGCTGATTTTGGCAGACCGCAGCCTGTTCCCGCTGATGTCTCTTGTTCTCACGCGGGGGGCGCTCATTTTCCTATTGCTTTGCGGCGTGCGATATATGACCGCAGATTTGCCGATTTATACACAAAGCAGAACCCGCCGCAAAGAGAAAAAAGCATTCCGTGCCAAAAAGAAAAAAGTTGTCGGCGTACTTTGC
Source organism: Candidatus Fimenecus sp. (assembly GCA_051881415.1). GTDB lineage: Bacteria > Bacillota > Clostridia > Oscillospirales > Acutalibacteraceae > Fimenecus. Next base: position 9,992 of record JBJEPV010000207.1, on the reverse strand, counting down.
ACGGCAGTTGTGCTTACCGTATTGTGTTTCGGATTTCAGTTTACGGTGCTTTCTTCTTCCGCAGTCAACCATTTGGAAGCCGATTACTCGGTATACGCGGCAGGCAGTAGTGGGTACGCGCCGTGTAAAAGCGCGGAGAATTTGCTGAAACTGCAACTGCACTGCGTACCGCCGAAATATCGGCTGACAATTTATGACCATTTACTGCGCATATATGCTTACCCCGGCGTGGAATACGCGTTTTCGGACACAAGCGAAAATGAAGCCCTCTACGAGGCGTGCTTTGCGCTCGCCGAGGAAGTCCCCGAAAGCGTGGACATTCTCAACACGGCATATGCTGCGCGCCTGTATTTTACGCTTTCCCTGTTGACCGATAAAAACGGTGACCTGCACAAAACTTATTATGATTGCAGTCTATACAACCTCTATTGCATTACGCTGTATCAAAACGGCAAGGTGCAGGAAGCCAAAGACGCCTATATCGGAAACTACAACAAAAACACAACCTATACGCCCTACCGCGGTTTTTTACTGTATCTGTTGGAAACAGAAGATATTCCGCAAGCAGATAAGGTATGGGCAAAAGAACAGGCGTACCGCCTTGCGGACGATATGGAAGTGCACACAGACGCGTATGTTGAAGCGGCCAATGCATTTGCACGCGATAATCCGTACAATTTCGTATATTATGTCGGTGCAGAGCATATTCCCGCGGCATACGCCCATATGTTGCGCGAACTTGCCGACAACGTGTAAGGCGAAAAGGAGGGAACTTATGAAACTGAAAATTGTGTTGGCAGAGATAACCAAAGCCTTTTGGCGCATTGCCGCGCCGCTGACGGTGGCGGATTTTTTTCTGAACGTGGTGTTTGGGTGGCTTGCGCGCGGTGATGTTTTGGAAGCGGAGTTCTCCCCTATGCAGACAAGCGTCATGCCGATTTTTCTGTTTTTCTATATCGCCGTGGCCTTTCGCGGTGCGGTCAATCTCGGCTTGCAAAACGGGGTGTCGCGCGAATGTATGCTATTGTGCGGAGTGTGTTTTTTGGTGCCCACTGCTGTTTCGCTTTCGGCGATACGCACCGCGGTTGCGCTTTGGTGTCGAACGATTGAAGACCCCACATTGTATGTAGAGGGGTGGCTGAACGGTACCGAAACCACCGGCACGCTGTTCGGCATTCTGCTGGCGGTGTTCACCACAGAAGCCCTGCGGTATGCCGCCGCAGGCGCCATGTTCGGGGCGCTTTTCTATCGCGTCAAACGAAAGCATCTCTATTGGATTGCGCCCGTTTCGGCACTGTTGCTGTTGATGTTCGCTTTCGGAAGACTTACGCTGTCGGCAATGTTCGCAGAGAGCGGCAGTGTACCGGAAACCTTATACAGCGAACTGCTCTATCACCAAAACAGCGCATTCCCCTTGGTCGGAACCTGCGTCCGAAATACAGCGAGTGCGCTGATTTGCGGCGGCATTGCTACACTGCTCACACGCGGCGCGCCCGTGCATTAAGGGAAGGAGGAATACGGCTATGCGTAAACGCACCATTGTCCTACCGCTGATTTCGATTTTTCTTGCGGTACTGCTGTGCGTCGGATACGGTATTTTTGTATCGTCCTACGGCATACAGCGGTTGGAAAACGGGTACACGGGCGGGACCTTCACCCCGAACGAAACGGCGTTTCATCTTTTAAAATTGCAGTTGAAATTTGTGCCCGACAGTTACAAAGAAACCTATTACGAGCATTTGCTTGCGGTTTACTACCGCCCCGACACGCAGTTTGACTATGTGGATACGGCAGAGGCACCCGCGGTATATGAAGCGTATTTTGCCTATGAAAAAGCCTATCGGGAAAAAGTCTATGATATGCCCTACCCCATGCGGCATTCTCTGTTTTCCGAGAAAAATTTTACCGACGACAGCGGAAAAATACACACCGTTCGCTCTGACGATGCCCTGTATACGCAGTATTTCTGCATACTGTATGACAACGGCAGGCGCGACGAGGCAAAACAGGCGTTTGAAGCCTATTTTTCACAAACAGACAACCATTTAACCTACCGCTATTTCCTGACCTATTTGTTTGCAAAGGACAATCTGCCCGCCGAAGACCGCCAATGGGCAGAAGAACAGGCAAAGCACTTAATTGCAACCATTCAAGCGGAAGACGCGGCGTTTCACGAGCAAAGCGTGTACGACTCGTACTCGCCTTACTATATCAAAGGCCGTGCAGACATAGCCATTTACGATTTGGAACGGTATATTGAGGGGTAAAATATAGAAAAAGCACACGGCGTATCCGGTTTTTCGGATACGCCGTGTTGTTTAGAATTTTCTTATATTATGCCTGCGGCTCTTCCATATCGCAAAGCGACTCGAAAAGCCACGCGCGCAACGCGCGGTTTTTCACGCGCGCGGCGGCAGACTGCGCACCCTGCAATGTCTTTTGATTTTTAATGCCATTGTAAGTAATGCTCTTTTTGTTGTTGCCGCCGTTCATCAGCGTGAAAATTTTGCGAACACGCTCGGTGTACGGCGGGTTTTGCTTTGCCGTCACCCCCGAAAGCGTCACCGAAACCGCCATCTCTACTGAAACGGGCGGCAAAGTGACTGCCGTGCCGTTTTCAGGCGTGCTTTGCACCGTGACTTCTATCTTTTCGCCGTTTGCCGTTGCCGTGACAGAAGCGGCAGACAGCACATCGGCAAAATGCAAGGTGAAATTGCGCGTTTGCGGCAGATACGGCGCTTCCGTTGTACCCGACAGGGTAAAGGTCAGCGTGTCGCCGTTTTCACGCAGTTGCATTTGTGTCAAACTGTACGCGCCGTTTTTAAAATCGTTGGTTTCGCCGTCATCTTCATACAGCGTAAACGCCCCGTTGCCACGGTACAGCCGCACGGTCAAGTTCTCGGGGTTGGCGACTGAATTGCCCTTATCGCCCGACAGCGGCACAATCGCACCGCTTTTTGCAAATACAGGAATGGAATTCAAATCGCTGTGCACTTTAACGGTTTTGCCGCCTTTGTAAATTTCGCCCGTAAAGAAATTCGTCCAGCGCCCGTTCGGCAGATACACCGCCGTTTCGGCGCGTTTGGTGCGCTTATCGCAAGGCGAGGTCACGGGGCACACAAGCAATTCACTGCCGAACAGATAGCCGTTTTTGCACTTGTAGGTCTCTTTTTCGTCGGGATTGGTATAATACAGCGGCTCGCACAGCGCACGCCCCTCGGCATGATTGCGGTAGTTCATACTGTAAATATAGGGAATGAGTTTATGGCGCAGACGAAGCGATTCGGTTGCAAGCGTTTCGGCTGTCCACGAATAATTCCACGGCTCTTTGCCGAACAAATCGTTTTGCGTGGAGTGTAAGCGCAATATCGGCGCGAACACGCCAAACTGCACCCAGCGAATATACAACTCGTCATTGTGCTCGCCGAAATGGTGCCCGCCGATGTCGTGGCTCCACCAAGTGTAGCCGCAGTTTGCCGCCGTGGCGGTGAAATACGGCTGGAAGTTTAAGACTTTCCAATTCATCGCCGTATCGCCCGAAAACCCGAGCGGATAGCGGTGCGAGCCGATGCCCGCATAGCGCGACAAAATCAGGGGGCGGTGCGTGTCTCTGCCGTTGTCCAAATAATGGTAGTGGTTCAAGCTCCACAGCGGGTCAAGTCCCGCAAGTTTGCTCTTTGTGCCCTGTTGCCAGTCAATCCACCAAAAGTCCACACCGTCAGATTCGTGTTTGTGGTGGCCGATGTCCATATAACTGTTGATAAATTTTGCGTCGGCGATGTCAAATTCCACCGTTTCTTTTTTGTCTTTCTCTGCACCCATTGCGTCTGCCATCTCGCTGTAACAATCCTCAAACCAGCGAAAGCCGTCCGCCGGGTGCAAATTCAAGGTGGTTTTTAAGCCCTGTTTATGTAAAAACTGCAAAAAGCCCTGCGGGTCGGGGAACAAATCCGTATTCCAACTGTACCCCGTCCAACCGCTGACACCACCCCAATGGTTTTTGCCGAATTTGCCGTCAAAGTGTTCCTCTAAACGCACCCAATGCCAATCCATATCGACCGTTGCAACGGTCAAGGGAATCTCCTTGCGTGCAAATTCGAGCATCAAGTTTTCATATTCCGCCTGTTTGTAGGGGTAGTAACGGCTCCACCAATTTCCCAAAGCAAACCGCGGCACCAACGGCACTTCGCCTGACAGCGCATACAGCGCTTTGACTGCGCCGATATAATCCGTGCCGAACGCGAACACATATAAATCCTGCTCGTCCGTTTCGCGCGGGTGCACCATACCGTCCTCACCCAACAAAAGGGATTTACTGTCATCGAACAACGCGACGCCGTCCGCGGAAACCACGCCGTCTTTTAAGCGGATTGCGCCGAAGGTGCCGTCCAATGTACGCGCCGTTCCCTTTAAATTGTGTTTATTGCTTGGGCGGACGGTTTTGCCGTCGATGTTCACCGTCAGCACCTTGCCGTTTTGGGTATTGACGGTAAATTCCGCCTTGTCGGTGGTGATGACCGCGCGGGTTTCGCTTTGCTTTGCGGTGAAATGCACCTTGCCGCGGTCACGAAACCAAATGCTTTGCGTCGGCATATCTGTAAAGGATTTTGCCTTGTCAAACTCCACGCGAATGACGCGGTCAAGCAATACGGAAATGCGCGTATTCCCCACCGTTACCGTATTTTCAGGCAACGCCGCGCCCTGTGTGTGCGCAATCAAATGCGGGTGCAGTTGTTCCATCGTCTTCCCCCCAAAACCAATTATTTCAAAGCGTCAAACGGCAATGCCGCGTCGTAATAGGTGTATTCTGTCACCGCGCTGTTCGTTTGCACCTCGGTGTCACAAATCGGCGCAAACAAATGCTTTTCGGAATATGCCCCGCCCGAAAGCACACCGTCGGTGTAAATTTTTACCATGCCGTTGCGCTCACGCACAATGTCGGCACGCGCAGTGGCTTTTTCGGAAATTTCCGCGTCGGATTTGACTTTCAGCCCCGCGCAGTCAGCAATCAGCTTGCCGCCCGACACGGAAACCACCAAATCCTTGCCCTGTGTAAACAGCACGCCGTCTTTCGGGGCGTTCTCTATGCGAAGCCGCAAGGTGAAATCGCTGTTACCTGTATACGCACCCGACAAAATGCCGTTTTCGTGATAAGTCACTTCCACGCTGTCGCTGTAATCGTTTCCGTACATATCGGCAACCTGCATTTGCACCGTTGCCGTTTCGCCGTTTTCAAGTGCTTGCGGCAAGGTGACACGCACTTCGCTGTAATTTTCAAGCAAAGTTACATCGAGCGACGCACCGTCTTTTGTAAAGGATTTTTCCTTTACAACAATATGTTTGTCAAAGGTCAACTGCGCGGTATTTGCCGCCGTCATTTTGGCACGCAAAAGGTGCGGTGCGTTGGTTTCGGGCTTGCCGAAACGGAAAATGCGAATTTCGTGCGCGCCCAAATCGAGCGTCACCGTATCGCCGTAGTTATAAACCGTTTGCGAAACCGCCTCGGTATACGGGAGCACCGTCGCGCAGGTCATATCCGCCGCGCCCTCACCCACGCCGATAACGCGGTCTAATGTAAAGGCGAAACTCTGCGGGCGGTCAAGCGGGTTGCGCACCGAAACAATGCCCTCGGCGCCCTCCCATGCGGAATAGCCGTATACCGCACCCGTGTCAGGTGATTCACCGATTAATTTCGCGTTGCGCAGAATGTGGAAATTGTCCGCAATGAATTTGAGCACATCGGCGTTGATGCGCCATTTGGCATCATTGAACAAATTGAAACTGTAATACAATTCCCAAAACGCCGTGCCGCGTGTGGAAATCATATACATATATTTGCGAAATTCGTCATCGGTCATTTGAATTTTCGCCGTGTTGCCGTAAATCGGCTCGTGGTTATACATATTCGACAGCGGGAACTGATAGCAACGCGTGCGGTGGAAATCAAAATAGCGACTGTCGCGGTAGGTGAGCATTTTGTCGTAATCCTTGCCGTGCATTTCCTCACCGTTTTTGGTTTTATCTGTAAAGTTGATATCCTCGGCATTCTGCATCCAAAGGCTTTCCGAGAACTGCAAATACCACGGGCTTGCGTTGCTGTAACTGGTTTGGTTAATCCAAAGGGATTTGCCCGCCGCCGTGCGTGCAGAACGCATCTTTCGGAAAATGGCAATCCAATTTTCCCAATGGTCGGTAAAGCAGTACATATCCTGATAGCCGCCTGTGGGGTGCCCGTGCTTTTTGCTCGGGCAGCATCTCTGTAAAAAGCCGTCCAATTTCCAATAATTGATGTCGAACCGTTCCATATAGTCTAAGAATAAGCCCTCTAACTTCTCCTGATAGCCGTGGTGCGCGGTGCAGACATCCATCGAACGGCGGTTATAGCCGCCGTTGCCCGCTTTTTGCACATGCTTTGCAAATTTCGGCGTTTGACTTGTGTAGCCGCCGCGCGGGCCGAGCCAAAGCCCGAAATCCGAAGCGAAATGCTTGGCGAGGGCGGCACTGTCATACAGTTCATTCGGGAATTTTTGGTTAAAGCACCAAAAGCCCTTGTCATAATCCGGCCAGCCGTCGTCCACCACATAGGAATGCACGGGCGGCACGCCGTTTTGCGTCATACCCTTTTCGATTTCAAAGAACGAATTTTGAATATTGTCCTTGTCAATATTGAGCATATGGTCAAACCACGAGTTGTACTGCGTGCGCAAATAGACGGGCACGGAAATGTCGCGGATATAGTCTAAGAAATCCGCACGGATAACCTCCATATCGAGACTTCTTGCCGCGCCGAACACGGTTTTCCAGGTGGTGTATTCTTTTTCGCCTTTGGAAAGTTCCCCAAAGGTTTTGCCCGCATAATAGCGTGTGCGCGCAATGCCCGCTTCGATGTTGTTGTCGCTTGCGGGGAATTCACTGCCCATAAACAGCCCGTTTAAATAAATCGGCTGGCCGAGTGCAGAGTGGAATTCGGAAATGCCCGTCTTTTTCATATCGGGGCGGCTCCACTTCTGCTTGATGTCACGCGGAACGGAAATATATTCCGTGTCAATCGAGTCAATGCGCGCATGGGCGTCCGCCGTCAGTTTGATGTACTTGTGCATATACGGCTTGTCGCCGATTTCGTACACTTCCGTCAGCAAATAATGCACACCGAGTGCAAAAAGCGGCGCAAAACGGATTTCAAGAATTTTTTTACCATCCTTGTCCTGCGTCAAAATATCTGCTACGGTGAGCATGGAACTTTTAATCACCGCAGTTTTCCTGCGCCCCACCAACACGCGCACCGCAAATTCCTCCGAGCAAGGTTGAAATTCGAGCGCAATGGGTTCGTCGGTTCGGCGGTTGGTCACCGATACCGTGCGGATACGGTTTTCCTCCGTCAGTGCGAGCGTACGCACCAAATAGGCGTTACCGATGGCAATCTGCCCGTTGCCGCTTTCAATAAAGGCTTCGGTCGGATAGTTCATGTTGTTTCCTCCTGCTCGTTTGCGAATAGTATTTTTTCGGCGGCAGCGGCGGCGTCCGCCACCAACTGCACACAAGGCCGTTTTTTATAGTAATTTTCCGTGCGTGCTTCGGGGGTAGGCGTCGTGTTCGCGTTCGACAGCCCCAACAGCTCGCGGCACACAATAGACGGGTTTTCTTTTTTGAATTCGGCGGCGATTGCCTGCACAACCTCGTAGGTTTTTGCCTTTGCCTCGCGGTCACTGCCGTCTGTGGCACCGTATACCATACCCGCAAGCATCGCCGCGCCCGAAACCGCGCCGCATACCTCGCGCATTCTGCCGACACCGCCGCCCAAGCCCGCCGACACGCGCAGGGCGGTTTGTTCGTCCATGCCGATTTTGTCGCTGAATGCGGCGAACACCGCCTGTGAGCAGTTAAAGCCGCCTTTGAATAATTCGACCGCACGGTCTGTGTATTTTGACATAGAAAATCCCTCGTTTCCCGACATGATTTCGTTAATATTCAATTCCCTCGACTGCCGAAACACCGTTTTCGTATGGGTGGCGCACACAGCGGATTTCGGAGATGCAATCTGCCTGTTCTAAAATGCTTTGCGGAAAATATCGCCCCGTGAGCGCAATGTGTATGTTTTCGGGCAGCACCTGCAAATAGGAAAGCAAGGCGCTTTCCGACAGCATTCCGTTTTGCAATGCACCGCCGATTTCATCGACAACCAACAAAAAGTCGCCGCCCTGCGGGGTGAAAAATGCTTTTGCCGCCTGTTCGGTTTCCGAAATCCGTTCCGCCTTTTCACGGTCAGTCAGCGTAAAAAAGAACGGAATACCGGGATTTGCCACAGTCACGCGGACATTCCCAAGCCGCGAGAGCGCCGCAAATTCGGGCGAAATTTCGGGTTTTAACAGTTGCAGTACGCGCACGCGTTTACCGTGCGATGCCGCACGAAGGGAGAGCCCTGCCGCCGCGGTCGTTTTGCCCGCGCCCTCACCCATCAAAATCCGCACCATTTCTGTCACCGCCAAGCATCATCTTTGAATTTTAATTGTACTATAAAACGCAAAAAAAGGCAACTGCAAAACCGGAATCAGCGGTAAGAGATTCCTCGGAATGACCATGCAGGCGGCGTACCGCCCTACCCGTGAAGTTGACTTTTGCAAAACAGTATGGGATAATGGAAAAAATCGCACGAGGTGACGCTGATGCCAAACGAAACGGAAGTTTGTCCTGCATTTGTCAATATCACGCCCGAAAACCTTGCAAGCGAGCATTTGTGCTGTATTATCCGCAGTAAAAAGCCGCATGCGGGGGTTGAGGCAAAACGGCAATGGCTTGCCGACCGCCTTGCAGAGGGGCATATGTTTCGCAAGTTAAACATAAAGGGCTGTGCTTTTATTGAATACGCCCCCGTGGAAAACGCGTGGGTGCCCGTTATCGGGGACAATTTTCTGTATATCTACTGCTTATGGGTGACGGGTGCAACGAAAGGCAACGGCTACGGGCGCGCGCTTTTGGACTACTGTATAGAAGATGCGAAAGCGAACGGGAAATCCGGCATTTGTATGTTGGGCGCGCAAAAACAAAAAGCGTGGCTGTCCGACCAAAGTTTTGCGAAAAAATACGGATTTGAAGTGGTAGACGCAACCGAAAGCGGATACGAATTGCTCTCCCTTTCATTTGACGGAACAACACCTTGCTTTGCACCGAACGCCAAGCAAGAAACAATCGAAAACAAGGAGCTGACCGTTTTTTACGATATGCAATGCCCGTATATTTTAGAGCGCATTGCGCTTATCAAAACCTATTGCGAAGAAAATGCCGTGCCCGTATCTTTTTTCGAGGTCGATACCCTGCAAAAAGCCAAGGCACTGCCCTGTGTTTTCAACAACTTCGCTGTGTTTTATAAAGGCAAATTTGAAACGGTCAATCTGTTGGATATTCCGACGCTTACGCGCATTCTTAAAAAATAAACCGCTTGACAAATGCGCAAAGAGAGCATATAATATTGCACAAATAAAAATATCGCCTACAAAAAACGATGAAGGAAACAAGACAGGCGTGATGCTTGCAGAGAGCTGCCGGGCGGTGCAAGGCAGTACAAACCGCTTGTGTATAACTCATTCCGGAGTTGCCCGGCTGAAATCATAGGTCGGGACGGTTGACCCCGTTATTCGGTCAGACCTTGTTGGAGGTCGCTTGAGGGCGCGTTCCTTTTTTACGACGCGCTGAATTAGGGTGGTACCGCGTGGAACTTTCCTCGCCCCTATTTTGCAACTGCAAAATGCGGGCGATTTTTTTATTGGATTTTTTGAAAAAAGGAGAAACAAGATGAAAACGAACAAGTACATTCCGTTTACGCCTGTAAATCTTCCTGACAGGCAATGGCCCGCAAAAACCATCACCAAAGCGCCCATTTGGTGTTCCGTCGATTTGCGCGACGGCAACCAGGCGCTGATTGACCCGATGAATTTACAAGAAAAACTCGAAATGTTCCAAATGCTTGTGGACATCGGCATTAAGGAAATTGAAGT
>JBJEPV010000206.1:0-5258 GCA_051881415.1 Candidatus Fimenecus sp. | reverse complement strand
AAAATTGTGAATATTTTTAACAAACTTACCAAAGAATTTGCCGAAAAGACGAAAATCTTTTCACTTATAGTAGTTGCAGAACACACAAAAATAATATATAATTGAAACTCAAATATTTTGTCTTATTCTTTTTGGAGTTGATACATAATGAATCCCTTGGTGAAGGATGATTTTATTCTACCGACCGTCGCTTTGCGCGGCTTGGTTGTTTTTCCCGAGATGACCTTGCATTTTGACATTGGCAGAAAGAAATCCATTTCCGCCGTCAAAAATGCAATGCTCAATAAGCAGGACATTTTTTTAATCACACAAATCGATATGTCGGAAGAGGTCGGCGGCAGACGGTCGCTGTTTGACATGGGTGTTGTCTGCGAAATTAAGCAGTTGGTGCGCTTGCCTTCGGGCGAGTATTACCGCGTTGTCGTGGAGGGCAAGTACCGTGCGCAACTTTTGGAGTTGGTGGAGGAAAAGCCGCATTTGGTTTCTTCGGTGCGTGCGCTCGCCACGAAAGAGAGCCGTACAGCCTCCATTACTGAGGCAGACGCGATGATGCGCTATGCAAAATCCCTGTTTGAAACCTATGCGTCTATCCAGCAAAAAATCGCACCTGACATTATTTTAGGGGTGCAGTCCATCCATTCTGCCGGAAAGCTTGCGGATTACATCGCGGGCAATCTTCCGTTAGAGTATACTTCCAAACAGTTTGTGCTGGAAGAACTCAGCGCCATGAAGCGCCTCGAAAAACTGTGTGTGGTTTTGGCGCGCGAGATTGAATTGCTTGATGCCATGGAAACCATTGAGGACCGTGTGCAGGCGCAAATGGACGACAATCAGCGGGAATACTATTTGCGCGAACAGCTGAAAGCCATTGCGGAAGAACTCGGTGAAGGCGAATCGGCGCTATCCGAGGCGGAAAAGTACCGTGATCGCATTTTGGCGTTGCATTTGGAAAAAGAAAGCGAAGAAAAACTTTTGCAGGAATGTGACCGTATGGCGCGTATGCAGCCCACAAGCCCTGAAAGTGCGGTTTCGCGTTCCTATTTGGACGCGGTTTTGGCGTTACCGTGGAATCAGTATTCCAAAGAAAATTTAAACCTTGAAAATGCGCGCAAAATACTGGATAAAGACCACTATGGTTTGGACGAAGTCAAAGAACGTATTTTGGAACTTTTGGCGGTGCGCAAGCTCTCGCCCGATGTAAAAGGGCAGATTATTTGTCTTGCGGGCCCGCCCGGTGTCGGGAAAACCTCAATTGCCAAATCGCTTGCGAAGGCGATGAATCGTGCATATACCCGTGTTTCCTTGGGCGGCGTGCACGATGAAGCGGAAATCCGCGGGCACAGAAAAACCTATATCGGTTCTATGCCCGGCAGTATTATTACAGCGATTACGCGTGCAGGCACAATGAATCCGCTGATTTTGCTCGATGAAATCGACAAATTGGCAAGTGATTACAAAGGCGACCCCTCGTCAGCACTTTTAGAAGCCTTAGACCCCGAACAAAATAATACCTTCCGTGACCATTATATTGAAATTCCGTTCGATTTGAGCAAGGTTTTGTTTGTCACCACTGCAAACGATGTTTCCTCGATTCCGGCGCCGCTGTTAGACCGTATGGAGGTTATTGAGTTATACAGTTATACGGCGGAGGAAAAATTTCAAATCGCCAAAAAGCATTTGGTCAAAAAACAGCTTGCGGAAAACGGTTTGAAACCGTCACAGTTGCGAATTACCGATGACGCGTTGCGTTTGCTCATTGACGGTTACACGCGCGAGGCAGGTGTTCGCAAACTCGAGCGTGTGATTGCAAAAGTGATGCGCAAGCAAGCGGTAAAAATTGCGGACGGCTATGACAAAAAAATTACCGTCCGTGCCGCAGATTTAGAAGCGTTGCTCGGTGCGCGCAAATATAAGCCTACCGTGCACGGTGATGACGCGCAAGTCGGGGTTGTCAACGGCCTTGCATGGACTTCGGTCGGCGGCGAGTTGCTGACAGTGGAAGCGGTCGTTATGGACGGAACCGGCAAGCTCGAACTGACGGGCTCGTTGGGTGATGTGATGAAAGAATCCGCAAAAGCCGCGTGCAGTTTTATCCGTGCCAATGCAAAAATGCTCGGCATAGATGGCCGGTTTTATAAAGAAAAAGATATTCACATTCATTTTCCCGAGGGTGCTGTTCCGAAAGACGGCCCTTCTGCGGGCGTGACGGTCACCACCGCACTTGTGTCTGCATTGGCAAACCGCCCGGTTCGCAATGATGTTGCCATGACGGGTGAAGTGACGCTTACAGGAAAGGCTTTACCCATCGGCGGCTTGCGTGAAAAATCCATGGCGGCGTACAAATCAGGGATTACCACGGTGTTTATTCCGGTCGAAAATGTGCCCGATTTACAAAAAATCGACAAAACGGTATCGGAGAAAGTCAGGTTTATTCCCGTAAAAACCGTCTCGGAGATTTTGAACGCCGTTTTGTTGCCGAGCCGAACGGTTTTTGAAGAGGTTCAAGCGCCAAAGCAAGATGTATTGCCCGTGAAAAAAACGACTGCCGTTCGGGAATCGGAAATGTGTTAACAAGGAGTCAGTATGAATTTACAAGATGCGGCATTTGAAGCCGCCTATGGTACTTTTGCGCAATTACCGACTTCGGATTTGCCGGAAATCGCGTTTTCCGGGCGGTCCAATGTCGGTAAATCCTCATTGCTGAACCGTTTATTTAACCGAAAATCGTTGGCGCGCGTCAGTTCCGTTCCCGGAAAGACCGTTACCATCAATTTTTACAGCGTCGGTGATGTGCGTTTTGTGGATTTGCCGGGATACGGGTACGCAAAAGTGCCGAAAGCCGAAAAAATGCGTTGGGCGGAAATGATGGAAGGGTATTTTAACTCCGAGCGTAATATTCGGCTGGTGGTACAGCTTGTCGATATGCGCCACCCACCGACCAAAGACGATTTGCAAATGTTATCCTTTTTGCGTGCACACAAAATTCCGTTTGTTGTCGCACTGACAAAAAGCGATAAACTGAATAAAACGGAATATGCCCAGCGGTTGAAATCCGTGCAAACGGAGCTTGATTTTGTGCACACGGAATGCGTAATTCCGTTTTCTGCGGTAACAGGCGAGGGGCGCGAAGCGCTTTTGGACATGATTTGCTCCTTTCTGCCGGCTTAATGAAAATGTATGTAAAAATCCCAAAGGATGTGTATTGATTTTATGACAAAAACCCCTTTTACCACGAAAGAGAAATTGGAAGAAATTGCGTCGGTTTACCCGACCCCGTTTCATATTTATGATGAAGCGGGTATTCGCAAAAACGCCGAAGCGTTAAAACAAGCTTTTGCTTGGAACAAAGGCTTTAAAGAGTATTTCGCCGTGAAAGCAACGCCGAATCCGTTTTTGATTTCCATTCTGCGTGAATACGGTTGCGGTTGTGACTGCTCCTCGAAAACCGAATTGATGCTGTCCAAAGCCATCGGTGCTACGGGCGATGATGTGATGTTTTCCTCCAATGATACACCTGCCGAGGAATTTAAGTTTGCAGACGATATGAGCGCAATTATCAATTTGGACGATATTACCCATATCGAAGTTTTGGAAAAAACCTTGGGAAAACTGCCGAAAAAGCTTTCATGCCGTTACAATCCCGGCGGGGTTTTCAAAATTTCCAACAGCATTATGGACAACCCCGGGGACGCAAAATACGGCATGACCACCGAGCAGTTGTTTGAAGCGTTCCGCATTATGAAATCGAAAGGCGTTGAGGAATTCGGAATTCACGCTTTCCTTGCCAGCAACACGGTGACCAATGAATATTATCCGACGCTTGCAAAAGTGTTGTTTGAAGTCGCCGTCAAATTACAACAGGAAACCGGCGCAAATATCAAATTTATTAACCTTTCCGGCGGCATCGGCATTCCGTACCGTCCCGACCAAACGCCGAATGACATTTTGACAATCGGCGAGGGCGTTCACCGTGTATTTAATGATGTCCTTGTGCCCGCAGGGATGGGTGACATTGCAATCTATACAGAACTCGGCAGATTTATGATGGGCCCTTACGGCGCATTGGTCACGCGTGCTATCAACCAAAAGCATACGCATAAAGAATATATCGGCGTAGATGCCTGTGCCGTGAATTTGATGCGCCCGGCTATGTACGGCGCATACCACCACATTACTGTGATGGGCAAAGAAAATGCCGATTGTGACCATATGTATGATGTAACGGGCTCCCTTTGCGAAAATAACGATAAATTTGCCATTGACCGTATGCTGCCGCAAATCGAATTAGGCGATTTATTGTATATTCACGATACAGGTGCGCACGGCTTTGCTATGGGGTATAATTATAACGGGAAACTGAAATCTGCGGAAATTTTACTCCATACTGACGGTAGCTTTGAACTGATTCGCCGTGCGGAAACCCCGGCAGACTATTTCCGTACATTTGATTGTTTCGATTTTTACAACAAAGTTTTAGAGAACTAATCTGAGGGTGCAGTTATGGCGTTTACCCATTTACATTTGCATACCGAGTACAGTCTCCTCGACGGCGCTTGCCGCCTCGGGGAGCTTTGTGCTGTTGCAAAGAATTTGGGGCAAACGGCACTTGCCATTACCGACCACGGCAATATGTTCGGTGCGGTGGATTTTTATAAAGCCGCCAAAGCAAACGGAATAAAACCGATTATCGGCTGTGAGGTTTATGTTGCCGAGCGCAATTTGACCGATAAAGTCCATGGGCTGGACAGTCAGCGGTACCATTTGGTTTTGCTTTGCAAGAACGAAACAGGCTATAAAAACTTAATTCAAATGGTGTCAAAGTCCTGGGTGGATGGTTTTTATGTGCGTCCGCGTGTGGATAAAGCGCTTTTGGAAGAATATCACGAGGGTTTGATTGCACTTTCTGCTTGCCTTGCGGGCGAAATCCCGCGAAAATTATCGGTAAAAGATTTTGAGGGTGCAAAGGAAACTGCACTGTGGTACAACCGTGTTTTCGGGCAAGGGAATTATTATTTGGAATTGCAGGATCACGGATTGCAAGAGCAAAAGGAAATTCTGCCCGATTTGCTCCGCCTTTCCCGTGAAACGGGGATACCGCTTGTTGCAACGAATGATGTGCACTATATAAAAAAAGAGGACGCCAAAGTCCAAAAAGTCTTGATTTGTATTCAAACCAACCATACGATTGATGAAGATACAGGGTTAGAATTCGGTACGGATGAATTTTATTTAAAATCCGAAGCCGAAATGCGCGAAAC
>JBJEPV010000205.1:0-25626 GCA_051881415.1 Candidatus Fimenecus sp. | reverse complement strand
AGCAAAGCGTTTTGCCGCTGTCGAGAATATCCTCCACCAACAGCAAATCCGCGCCCTCAATGACATTGGTGTCCAAATCCTTAATGATTTTCACAACACCCGACGAGGTTGTACCCGCGCCGTAGCTGGAAACCGACATAAAATCAATAAAGCAGGGAATGTCAATGGCGCGCATCAAATCGCCCATAAACACAACGGAGCCTTTTAAGACGCTGACCAAAATCAGCGGATGGCGGCTGTCTTTATAATCCTGACAAATCTCCTTGCCGATGCGCGAAACCGTCTCCTTCAAATCCTGCTCGGACAGCAAAACGCGCTCGATGTCCGCAGACATATCATATTTATTCATTCGTATTTCCCCCGCAAATATAAGTTAAAACCAAAAATTCTTTCGTGTTTTCGGCCGGCTTTGCCGTGTTTGACGCACCGCAGCCTGCAAACCAAAGGATTTCGTTTTCCGAAGCCAAAAGCGGCACGCCGTTGCGCTGTTCGGGCGCCACGCCCAATTCATTGAGCCATTTTTTAACGGACTTGGTCACCGCCCGTCTGCCGTGTGTAAAGCGGTCGCCCGCACGGCGGCTCCGAAGCACAGTATTGCTTATTTTAGCACAATCCACCGCATTCGCCAATAGGTCTTTGTGAAGATTTTGTAAATCTTTTTGCGTGTATTTCTGAATTTCCACCCGTCCCTGCGGCAAGAACACCGTTACGGGAAATTTTTCCGTCAAAAGCGGCACGGAAAACGGCTGTATTTCCGTCTTTTCCGGAAATTCCAGCACACCGCCGCGACTGCGTACCGTCACACCGTTCGGCAAGGTCACACTGCCCGTTTGAAACAGCAAAGCATATACCGCGTCGATATGAGAAGCACCAATATCGCCGCCCGCCTTTTCCCGTAAAACGCGCTTTAACACGCGACAGGCAAGGGCTTTCGGTTGATTTTTCAGCAAATCCAGCGGAATTGCGTTTGTATCGACAGTTTGTAAAAGTGTATCGCAAAAGGCTTCTGCCGTTTCATTCTCTTCACGCAAGTGCGTGCACATACGCGTTACCGCCTCTAAAACGGCGGGATTTAAGTCTTTTAAAACGGGCAAAACCTCTTGCCGAATCCGATTGCGCGTGTATGCAGACGACAAATTGGAGCTGTCGGTCACAAACACCAAATGTTCTTTTGCGCAATAGTCTTCCACCTGCGCACGGGTACAAAACAGCAACGGGCGCACAATGTTTTCGCGCACGGGCGGAATGCCGCACAAGCCCGCAAGCCCCGTGCCGCGCGTCAAATTCCACAGTACGGTTTCGGCATTATCGTCAGCCGTATGGGCGGTGGCGATTTTGCCTTGCGCTCCTGCCGCATTCTGTAACGCCGCATACCGCAGTCTGCGCGCACATTCCTCGGTCGTTTCCCCTGTTTTTGCCGCGGTTTGCGGCACATCGACAGAAGAAACCATAAACGGAATTCCGTATTTTTCGCAAAACGCCTTGCAAAAGGCGGCGTCGCGGTCGGCTTCTGCACCGCGAATGCCGTGGTGCACATGCAGTGCCGAAACGGAAATGCCCAAATCGTTTTGTAAAGTATAAAGCAAATGCAACAGGCAACAAGAGTCCGCTCCGCCCGAAAAGCCGACGGTCACACGGTCGCCGTCTCGAAGCATCGCATATTCGCGCACATAGGACAGCACCGCGTTACGCATTGTGATACAACTCCGGCGTGGAGAACATGGTATAGTTGCCGTTCCAATGCAAATCAATCTCGCCCGTGCCGCCGTGGCGGTTTTTGGCGACAATCACCTGTGCTTTGTTTTCGTCGGTGACAACCGTTTCGTTTTTCTCCTCGTCATAATACGACTCACGGTACAGCATCAAAACAATATCGGCGTCCTGCTCGATAGAACCCGACTCACGCAAATCCGACAACTGCGGTTTATGGGATTTTCCGCGTCCCTCGGTGGAACGCGAAAGCTGGGAGCAGGTAATGACGGGGATTTTTAAATCCTTTGCCATCAGTTTTAAGCTTCTCGTAATTTCGGAAACCTCCTGCACACGGCTGTCGGTACGCTTTGTGCCCTGCATCAACTGCAAATAGTCGATAATCACACAGTCCACATCGCGCATTTTGCGCACGCGCGCTTTCATTTCGGGCACGGTGATATTGGCGGTATCGTCAAAATACAGTTCTGCCTCGTTTAAAGACACCGTCGCCTGGGCAATCCGTTGCCAATCGTCGTCCGTAAGTTCGCCGGTACGCATTTTTTGGCTTTCCACGCGCGCTTCGGTGGAAAGAATACGCTGGGCTAACTGTTCCTTGCCCATTTCGAGTGAGAAAAAGACCACCTTTTTCTTTGCCTGCACCGCCACATTGCGCGCAATATTCAGCGCAAAGCTGGTTTTACCCATTGCAGGACGCGCACCGATTAAAATTAAGTCGGATTTGTTCAAACCCGTCATGTACTTGTCCAACAGCGAAAAGCCCGTCGGAATGCCCTTGTATTCGGCGGCAAGCGCAGGGTCAGTCAGTTTTTGCAGATTGTCATACACCTCATTGGTGATGATGTCGGACAGGCGCGTCGGCTCGTTGTCCTTCGTGCCCTGTCGAATATTGTAGATTTTTTGCTCTGCCGCGTCCATAATCGTGTCGGCGGGCAGTTCTTCGTCCGCCGCGTTTTTGAGCATTTCGGAAGCGGCATCCATCAGCGTGCGCAGATAATACTTTTCGCGGATGATTTTCGCGTAATTTTCCACATTGGCAACGCTCGGCACGGACTGCGCGAGCTGTGCCAAATAATTTTTGCCGCTTGCCTCGTCGTAGGTGCCGTTTCTGCGCAGTTCCTCGGCGACAATCAACGCGTCCACCTTTTGGTTGAACAGTTTTAAGTTCGCAATAATCGTATAGATTGCCTTATGCTGCGGGATATAAAAGCAGTCCGCCGTGCGCAAAATGCCCGACACACGGTCAAAACAGTTCGTGTCAATCAAAATCGCGCCCAAAACCGCCTGCTCGGCATCCATGCTGTACGGCTCTTGAATTTTGTCAAACAGGAGAGTATCCATCTATGTAGCTCCTCTGTAATTATTCGGCAACTTCCACCGTTACCGTTGCGGCAATGCCCGTATACAGCTTCACTTCCGCCGTATAGGTACCGAAGTTTTTAATATCGGCAACCGACAGCTTGCGTTTATCCACCGCGACGGACAACTGCTCGGTAATCGCCTGTGCCACATCCTTGGCAGTCACGGAGCCGAACAGTCTGCCGTTTTGCCCCGCTTTGGCAGTCAGGTGCACGGTTTTGCCGTCCAATTTGGCTTTGGCATCCTTAGCCGCGGCAACTTCTACATCGATTTTATGCTGTTTGGACGCTTCGCTGTTTTTATATTCGGTTAAGGTTTGGGCGTTTGCCTCCACGGCAAGCCCTTTCGGGAACAGGAAATTGCGGGCATACCCGTCGGACGCTTTGACCTTTTCGCCCGCTTTACCTAAGCCCTTCACATCTTTTTTCAAAATAACTTCCATAACAATACCTCCGTTTTTAGAAAGTGGTTTTACTGATTTTCAAAATACGCGTCGATTGCCGCATACAGCTGTTTTTCTGCATCATACAGCGTGGTATCGGCAAGCTGTGCCGCCGACATCGTTTGATGCCCGCCGCCGCCGAGCGACTCCATAATCAACTGCACATTTACCTTGCCCATCGAGCGCGCGGATATGTTGGCGGTGCCGTCGGTTTCAAACAGCACGAACGACGCGTCCACATCGCTGACCGTCAACAGTTCGTCCGCCGCCTGTGCGCAAACCACGCGCAAATCCTTGGCATCAAAATCGGCTGCGGACACGGCACACCGTTTATAGATTTTTGCGTTCAACACAATTTGCCCGCGCAGTTTGCGGTTTTCCATGCTGCCGGCGAAAAAGCTCTTGACCGCGACGGTATCCGCCCCGCGTGCACGCAAATACGCCGCCGCCTCAAAGGTGCGTACGCCCGTGCGTAAAACAAATTCTTTGGTATCGAGCGTTATGCCCGCGAGCAATGCGTTGGCTTCCACAGGGGTCACCAGCGGCTTTTTGCCGATATACTGCAACAGCTCCGTCACCAATTCGCAGGTGGAGGAAGCGTGCGGCTCGTGGTAGAAAATAACCGCATTTTGAATATAATCCACATTTTTGCGGTGGTGGTCAATCACCACGACCTGCGGTGCCTTTGCATAGAGCTCCGACGACTCGACAAAGCCGGTTTTATGGGTATCCACCACAATCAACAAAGATTTTTCCGTCAGCATATGCTCCGCCGCTTCGGGCGAGACGAAAATATCCGCGCCCTGCGCACGCACATAGGCAATTAAAGGTTGGGCAAGCGTGGTTTTTTCATTGACCGCAATTTTGGCGGGCTTGCCGAGCGCGGTTGCCGCCCTGCACATCCCGATTGCCGCACCGACGCTGTCCAAATCCGAAAACTTATGCCCCATCACGACCACATTTTCGGCAGTTTGCAAAAGCTCGCCGAGAGCATTTGCCACCACGCGCGATCGCACTTTGGTGCGTTTTTCGACACCCTTGGAAACACCGCCGAAAAACTGATAGCTTTCGTCCGCGCCTTTTAAAACCGCTTGGTCACCGCCGCGGCCGAGTGCCATATCAAACGCCTGGCGCGCGTTGCTTTCCGCATCGGAAAGCGTATCCCCGCGCCCCGCGCCGACCGACAGCGTAATGCCCACCGACGCACCGTTGTATGTATAGGCACGAACCTGCTCCAAAACATTGAATTTTCGCGTAATCATTTTGCGAAGCTCCGCTTCGGGTACAACCGCAAAGAACCTGCCGCCGGAAAGTTTGCGGAACACACCGTCAAACTCCGACAGCCAAACCTCGGTCATACGCTCGGCATCGCCCAAAATCTCGGCATATTCGCTTTCTTTATAGGCGCGGTAGATTTCGTCGGCACTGTCTACCGCCAACAGCACCACAGCGGGCTTTTCGAGCTTGTAAGCCGTCGCGGTTTGCTTTAAGACGGTATCCTCGGTATAAATCAAGACATAGGATTGCCGCCCCGAACAGGTAATATGACTGAAATAAACGGTATATTCTTTTGTGCCGAGTTTTACGGGGAACACGGTCTTTTCGCGGATTTTCTGCAAGCCCTTGCCACCCGTAAACTGCCCGATGTCATCGTTTTGCGGCTCCAATTCCCGCAAAATCTCATTGGTGAACTTTTGGTTATACCAAACCACGCGGTCACTGCTGTCAAACACCGCAACCGGCAATGGGAAATTGGTCAAAGACGAATTATCCTCCGCAGAAAGCGATGCATTGATAGAGGCGACCGTTTTGCGAATCACTTTAAAATCGTGCTGTGCTTTGAGCGCCGCCGCCACGGTAAACACCAAAAGCAGGCACGCCTCGGCAAGCGCCACACGCCAATCGAAAAAGGCGGTGACGATACAGAATACCGCTGAGAGTAAAATCAGCGCAAAGCTCAGCGGATACGTGCGAATCACACGACCGGCTTTCAAGGCTTACACCTCCATAATAATCGGCAGAACCATCGGGCTTCGTTTGGTGCGCGAAAAGGTCAGGCGCGAGATTTCATCCCGCAGACGGTTGCGAATGGTACCGAAATCGCGCACATGTTCATACATACAGTCCGCCAGCACGCTCTCGCAAAGGCGGCGGGACTCCTCCATTAACTGTTCGGACTCGCGCACATATACAAAGCCGCGCGTCACAACATCGGGCCCCGAAATCACCTCACCCGTTTCCTTATCAATCGTCGCGGCAATGATGATAATGCCGTCCTCGGCTAAGCGTTTGCGGTCACGCAACACCACAGAGCCGACATCGCCGACGCCGCTGCCGTCCACAAAGACCATACCGGCAGGCACTTCGCCCGATATGCGGATTTTTTCAGCGGTAATTTCCACTTCCTTGCCGTTGTCGGCAAGTAAAATATTGCTCTCGGGGATACCCATTGTGCGCGCAAGCGCCGCATGCTTTTGCAAATGCTTTTGCTCGCCGTGCACGGGGATAAAATACTTCGGCTTGACAAGGCTCATCATCAATTTGAGCTCTTCTTGGCAGGCGTGCCCCGAAACATGGACATCGTACATTTTTTCATACACAACCTCCGCGCCCTGTTTTAACAGTTCGTCCACCACTTTCCCGACCATTTTTTCATTGCCGGGAATGGGGGTTGCGGAGATAATGACATAATCGTTCGGCCCGATTTCCACACGCCGATGCTCGGAAAACGCCATACGGTACAGCGCCGACATCGGCTCGCCCTGACTGCCCGTGGTAATCAGCACGAGTTTTTCGGGCGGATAGCGGTTGATGCTGTCAATCCCGACCAAAATGCCCTCGGGCACATTGATATAGCCGAGTTCCGCCGCAACGGACACTACATTTTCAAGGCTTCTGCCCGAGAGCGCCACCTTGCGGCCTAAGCGTTCCGCCACATTGATAATCTGCTGTACGCGGTGGATATTGGACGCAAAGGTCGCCACAATCAAGCGACGCGTACCCGCCTTACGGAACTGCACCTCAAAGGTTTCGCCGACCTTTCGCTCGCTTTCGGTAAAGCCGGGCTTTACGGCATTTGTCGAGTCGGACAGTAAGCACAGCACGCCTTCTTCGCCGATAGCGGACAGCCGCGCCAAATCAATCACACCGCCGTCAATGGGTGTGGTATCGATTTTAAAGTCGCCCGTTTGCACCACCGTACCCGCCGGTGTATGAATTGCCAGCGCGACCGCGTCGGGAATGGAGTGGTTGACATGGATAAACTCGGTTTCAAAACAGCCGAGCTTCACTTTGTCGCCGGGCTTTATCACATTCAAATTGCATTTGTCCAAAATTTTGTGTTCACGCAGTTTACCCTCGATAAGCCCGATGGTCAACCGCGTGGAGTAGACGGGAATATTTAAGTCTTTCAGCAAATATGCCAAACCGCCGATGTGGTCCTCGTGCCCGTGGGTAATTAAAATGCCCTTGATTTTGTCGGCATTTTCGAGTACATAGGTAAAATCGGGAATGACCAAATCCACGCCGAACATTTCAGGGTCTGGAAACGCCAGCCCGCAATCAACCAACAGCATTTCGCCCTCGCACTCGTAGAGCGTCATATTTTTTCCGACCTCGTTCAGCCCGCCTAAAAAGGCAATTTTCAAAGGCGGCGTCGGCTTTTTTTGCCGCGTCTTCCCACCGGCGGATTTGCGTTTGGTCGTTTTGGCGGTGTTTGCATTTTTCAGGCTGTTGTAATACCGTTTTTGCTGTTGCCCTGCGGCGGAATCGCTGAACCCCTGCATAGCGGTCTTTTGCGTTTTGGCGGATTTCTGTTGCGTTTTTTGTTGGGTTTTGGGTTGTTTTTTAGACTGCGCGCCGTTCTTTTGGGCAGTCTTGCCTTTACCCGCACTGTTCTGCCGCGATTTTTCGGGCTTTTGTGCAGGCTGTGCAGGCTTTTCTTTCATTTGTTTTGCCATTCAGCTTCTCCTTGTTTTCTAAAAATCATATTTTTGTTTATGTAACCCTGCTTTCAAAGCACAAAAAGCAGGTGAAAGTCCGTTGTTTTGTATCTGCCATACCGTTTTCACGCAGATACCGATTCTATCCGATTATAATTATTCTATAATAATACTCTTTATTTTGCTCGGTGTCAATGTTTTGTCAATCTTTCCTCGACTTCCTCGCAAAGCGACTTTGCCGTTTCAAAGCGTGTACTTTCCGCCAAAATGCGCATTTTTTTGCCTGCCTGCTGCGGTGTAATCAAGACGCGGTCGTCCGCGCTTTGCCAAACAATCCCCGTATCGCAAAGCTCGGCGTTCGGCAAATGCAAGGCGCGCAAAATTTCTTCGGGCGGCAAAAACACGGGCACGGTTTTTCGCCGCACAAAAAATTCCGGCAATTCTTTGTGTACTTGTGCAAGGCTTTTGCCGCTTTGCTGTAAAATGCCGAGCAAACGCATACACAAAAACAACCCGTCGCGCACATACAGTTGTTCACAGGCAAGCGCGTGCGTATTGGTATCGGGTGCGGCCGCCGTTGCAGAAGCGGGATACGGCAAAATATGCCTGCCGTGTGCGGCGGCAAGGCGTTCAAAAACCAAAGGTGTGTCCGCAGAAAGCGCAATATCCTGCCCGCTTTGCAACAGTGCGTTACAGCAAAGCGCCAACAGCCGTTCGTGCGGTAAATAACCGCATTCTCGGTGAAAGGCGGTCACCCGCGTGCCGTCATAGGACAACCGCAGCGTGATTTCGTTGCCCGCCTCGGCTTGCAAACGGTAAAGCGCGTCCTCCAACAGCATGATGATTTCCGCATTCGGACATTGCACACAAACGCGCTGTTCTTGGAGAACGGTGCCCGCTTCGTGCAGTAATTCCCGCAAATACATCGCCTGCATATCGTGCATATCGGCAGTTTTCCTACAAGCCTCGGAAACAATGGACGGAAAATCGCCGAATTGCAAGCGCGTCACCAGTGCCGAGGTCTGCGCGCCGGAGAGCAATAAGCCCCCCGCAGAGAACAAATACAACTGCAATCGGTTATTTTGCGTGCACAAGAAAATGCCCACCTGCAAATCGCAAAAAGCGGTGTAAAAATGCAACTGCGGCAAAAAGCCTTTGCCGAAATGCCAAACGCGGCTCCCCTGTGCCGAAAGCGTCCCTGACAAAACTTGTGCCGCCGCAACCGCCGATGCACTGCCGTCACATAAAATGCCGACCTTTTGCCCGAAGGTACATCCACCCAATGCCTGTCCGAACGCCGCCAAAAAAATCGGTGTCAGGCTATCGGGCACGGTACAAAGCCGCCCGTTTTCCGCAAACAGAATGTCCTGCGGGGTGCAATCCCGCACATTGCCCGAAAGGTGCATACCGTTTTCCACCGTGCGGTGTTGCCACACACGCACGCCGTTTTCCAAAGCCGCATGTCTGCCGACGCAGGCGGACGCACCGACCACACTGCCGGCGGATAAAGACGCATACTCCTGTATCACGGCGTTTTCACAGACCGTTGCGCCGTGCAGCTGTGCATACGGATAGATTGCCGCGCCCGCACGCACAATGCTGTTTTCGACCTTTGCCTTTGCCCCGACAAAACAGCCGTTTTCCAAAACGGTATTCGGCCCGATTTGCGCGCCGTCAGCGACCGTCACATTTTCGCCGATGAACACCGGCGGAAACAGTTGGTATTCCCCTTTCGGCAAAGCGGAATCGGTAAAAATGCCGTCCGCCAAATGCGGCAACAGAAATTCGGTTTTGCCGCGCAGAACATCTCGCGCACAGGCGACAAACGACGCGGGAGTCTCCACGGCATTAAAATACCCTTGTGCCGCGCAGGCATAGACCTCGTACTGCAAAAGCCGCGGCAGGACGGAAAAGCCGTCCGTTTTGGTCTGCAATACCGCCTGCACACATCCGGGGCGCAACAAATACACGCCGCTGTCTGTTTCGGCATTCGGTGACGCGGTAAGCGGCGTATACGCGCGGCACGCCGTAACAGCGCCGCTTGCATGTATAGAAAGCACCGCCCCGCTTCGGCACCGCTGTGCAGGAACGGTCAATACAGTCAGGTCTGCATCGGTTTGCAAATGGGCTTGCAGGGCTTTGTGCAAATCAAAACTCCAAAAATGCATACCCGACACAAAGCACAGCGGCTCGGTTTCTGCCGCAAGCAGTTCCGCCGTCTGCTGTCGTGCGCCGTCCGTCTCAAAAACAAGATGCACCTGCATTCCCTGCGGGGTATGCGCGCGCACATAGTCCGCCACACGGCGGTTCGCATACGGCAACAGCAAATACGCCTCCCGTATCCCGTTTTTATACAGTGTTTCCAACAGATACGAAAGCAACGGCCGACCGACAATCGGCAAAAGCAGTTTCGGCGTTGTGTCGGTAATCGGGCGCAAAGACTTTTCTTCTGTGCCGGCAACAAAAACCGCTTTCATAACTCATCCCCCCGTGCAAACGGATTTTTGCAAGATACCGTTAGTATTGCCGTTCGGTCGGGAATTTAATCGGCAGTCGGTTGTTGACAAATTTTTCCGATTGCATTAGAATAGGCACGGTATTTTTTTGTGCATACTATACGGAGGTGGTATTATGCGGTTTTCTTCTGTCAAAATAGGATTTATTTGCGGTGTATTGTTATTGTCTGTCTGCGCACTCGTATCTTGCGGCAAAAAAACGGAATTTGAAAAGGTAGAGGTCTCCGAAAGCCGGGCCGCCACGGAAGTGCAAACCGCCGCGGTGGACGCAGTTCCGGTGATTACCGAGCCGCCCGTTTCCGAAACGGTAGCGGAAACCACCACACGCCGCCGTACAAACAACCGACAAAACAACGCGCAAAACGAAACACCTGCCGCACCCGAAGTTCCCGCGGACGGCGAAACGCCCGATGCACCCGAAGCCCCCGCCGCGCCCGAAACGCCTGCCGAGCCGCAGACGCCCGACGAACCGACAACCCCAACCGAGCCCGAAGCGCCGGCCGAGCCCGAAGCGCCGCCGACCGAGCCGACCGAGCCTGTTTCACAAGCAACCGAATAACGGATAGAAACAAAAACAAGCGCAGAGTGCTGTACCGTGTACCGCCTCCGCGCTTTTATTTTTACCGGTATTTTCAGATTAAAACAGGTAATTGACGCCGACAATCACAAGTCCCAACACCGTCAGCACCGCGCCCGTAATTCGATTGAGCGTTTTCGGAGTGGCTTTATTGGCAAATTTTGCGGCAATTTGTGCCCAAAGGAAGGTAAATACCACACAAAGCACGAGCAACAGCCAATTCGGCGCACCGCCGAGCACAAAGTGCGACAAAGACCCCGTCAGCGCCGTAAACGCCATAATAAATACGCTTGTGCCGACCGCGGTTTTGAGTTCGTAACCGAGCACGCTGGTTAAAATGAGCAACATCATCATACCGCCGCCCGCGCCGACAAAGCCGCAGATAAAGCCGATAATCATACCGCAAAGCACCGACTGCACCGCGCGTTTTTTTGCGGAGACGGCGTTCATTTTTTCTTTGGTGGTCATCACGGGTTTGATTAAAAATTTCAGCCCCAAAAACAGCGTCATAAAGTTGGAAAACCCGCCCATGGTTTGTGCGGGCACGAGTTTGGCAATATAACTGCCGACCACGGTGAACAACAGCACCGTCACCATCATAATGAGTCCGTTTTTGACGTCCAAATTCTTATTTTTATGATAGGTATATGCCGAAACGGCGCTTGCGAGCACATCGCTCGCCAAAGCAATGCCGACCGCCGCATACGGTTCGAGCCCCAGGCAGGTAATGAGCAACGGGCTTATCACCGCCGCGGCGGAAAGCCCCGCAAAGCCCGTTCCGATCCCTGCGCCCATACCGGCGAAAAAGCACACGATAATTTGTATCAACAATTCCATAGCAAGCACCTTTTTAAAGTACAGGGCGCACGGGTATGCCCTGTTTTTGGAGATACGCTTTCAAATCCGCAATCGGGATTTCATTAAAATGAAACAATGACGCCGCAAGCACCGCATCTGCTTTGCCGACGGTTAAAGCGTCATAAAAGTGTTCAAGTGCGCCCGCGCCGCCCGAAGCGATTACGGGCACGCCGACAGTTTCGGAAACGGCTTTGGTGAGGTTTATATCATAGCCGGTTTTTTGCCCGTCGCAGTCCATACTCGTCAGCAGTATTTCACCTGCCCCGCGGGAAACGGCTTCTTTCGCCCACGCAACAGCATCGATGCCCGTCGGTAGTCTGCCGCCGTTTAAATAGACTTCCCAACCGCCCTCTGCGCGGCGTTTGGCATCTATGGCGCACACTACGCACTGACTGCCGAATTTCTGCGCCGCCTCGTTAATTAAATCCGGGTTGCGCACCGCCGCGGAATTGACGGAGATTTTGTCCGCCCCCGCGCGCAGAAGCTCTTTAAAATCCTCGGTGGTGCGAATGCCGCCGCCGACGGTAAACGGAATAAAAATGGATTTTGCCACGCGCGTAACAATATCGACCATGGTGCCGCGCCCTTCGTGGGTGGCGGTAATATCCAACAGCACAAGTTCGTCCGCGCCTTTTTTGTCATACGCGACGGCACATTCCACGGGGTCGCCCGCATCACGCAAATTGACAAAACTGACACCTTTTACCACGCGCCCGTTTTTGACATCCAAACAGGGAATCACTCGTTTTGCGTACATTAGCGCACCCCTTTCTGCATCGCGGCAAAGTTTTTGAGAATTTGCAAGCCGACCGCACCGCTTTTTTCGGGGTGAAACTGCGTGGCATACAGATTTTTCGATGCGTCAAACGCCGCGGCGTGGAAATCGATGCCGTAATTTGCCGTTGCCGCCACATTTTCGGGGTGCTTGGCGTTTAAATAATAGGAATGGACAAAATAGACATACGCCCCGTTCGGCACGCCGTCAAACAGCGGGCAATCGGGCGTAATTTCAATCGAATTCCAACCGATTTGCGGGATTTTTAAGCCCATATCCGACGGAAAGCGACGAATTTCGCCATCTAAAACCGATAAGCCCTCTACCCCTTTTGTTTCCTCGCTTTTTTGGAACAGCATTTGCAGTCCCAAACAAATCCCCAAAAACGGGGTATCGGAGAGCGCCGCCGCTTTGACTGTTTCCAACAGCCCCGAAGTATGCAGACACGCCATTGCGTCGCCGAATGCGCCGACACCCGGCAAAATCACCGCGTCCGCCGCCTCGATGTCTGCCTTGTCGGCGGTCACTGTATTTTCAGCGCCGATGTAATCCAGCGCTTTTCGTACGCTTAAAAGATTGCCCGCGCCGTAATCAATTACCGCTATCATTGTTTTCACCCAAAATTAAAAAGATGTAGGGTATTGTAGCACATTTCTAACGAATTTACAATAAATTTTGCGGAATTTTCGGTTATAAAATCGGACGGGCGGGGTACAACCCGCCCGTCAATAAAAATTATAATTTGTCATTCTGAGCGAAGCGAAGAATCTCAAACAGAACAAAAATAAAATGTGTGAAACGAGATTCTTCGGCTACCGCCTCAGAATGACAATCGGGCGGGCAAGAGAATCCGCCCCTTACAACTGCAAATCACGCTCTCGCCGCTTCTTCGAGGGCGGCGGCGACTTCTTCTGCGGTGGAGAGGGTTAAAATGCGCTCTGCAAGCGCGTCTGCATCGGTTTTGCTCCAAAGAGATACCGTTTTGCGCGTCGGAAGCACCGCGGCAGGCGTAACGGAAAATTCTTGTATGCCGAATGCGATTAACAGCGGGATAAACGATTTATCCCCCGCCGCTTCGCCGCACATCCCGACGGGTATCCCCGCACGGTTAGCCGCATCGGCGGTTTGTCTTATCAAACGCAATACCGCAGGGTTATAATGGCTGTAAAGCGCGGAAACCTTGCTGTTGCCGCGGTCAACCGCCATGGTGTACTGCGTTAAATCGTTTGTGCCGATGCTGAAAAAATCCGCTTCTTTGGCAAGCAAGTCCGCAGTCATAGCGGCGGCAGGCGTTTCAATCATCACGCCGACGGGGATTTTTTCATTGAATGCAATATTTTCTTTACGCAATTCCGCTTTTGCGCTTTCCAAAAGTTCGCGCACACGACGCACTTCGCTTACGGTGGTGACCAGCGGCAGCATAATTTTTATGTTGCCGTATGCGGACGCACGCAACAGCGCACGTAGCTGTACCTTGTATGTGTCGGGATTGTCAAGACAGTAGCGCACGGCGCGATGCCCCAAAAACGGGTTTTCTTCTTTTTCCATATGCAAATACGGAATGTCTTTATCCCCGCCGACATCGAGCGTGCGAATAATGACCTCTTTCCCCTGCATTTGCGCGGCTGCCGCACGGTAGGCGGCAAGCTGTTCTTCTTCCGAAGGGAGGGCGGCTCTGTCCATAAACAGAAATTCCGTGCGGAACAGACCCACGCCCTCGCCGTCATTTTGCAGTACGGCAGAAACATCGTCGGGTTTGCCGATATTGGCATATACTGCCAACTGTTTGCCGTCGGCAGTCGCGGTCTTTTTGCCCGCAAAGGCGCGCAAGGCTTGTTTTTCCGTTCTAAGTTGTTCGCGTTTCGAGGCATACGCCTCCAAAATGCCCTGCGCGGGGCGCACAACCGCTTCGCCGCGGGTACCGTCTACAATCACGGTATCACCGTTTTCTAAAAGCGTGCAGATGTTTTCCACGCTCATCACGGCGGGGAGCTCCAAGCTACGCGCCAAAATCGCGGAGTGTGAGGTTTTGGAGCCTGTTTCGGAAAGAATGCCGACGATATGCTCTTTTTGCATATTCGCCGTCATCGATGGGGTAAAATCGTGCGCCACCAACACAGTTTCGGGCGGCAGGTCGCTTAAATCCACTTCCGTTTGCCCTAAAAGAATCCCCAACAGCCGTGCGCGCATATCGCGGATGTCCGTCGCGCGTTGTCTCGTCAAATCGTCCTCGACGGAGGAAAACATTTCAATATACATATTGCACACCGCGTCGACCGCCGCTTCGGCGCACTGCCCGCCCGCGATAAAATCCTGCATTTGCGAGGTCATAAACGGGTCTTGTATCATCATAATTTGCCCGTTCAAAATTTCTGCCTGCTTTTCACCGACCGAGGCGGTCAGCTTTTCCTGCATGGCGGTTACATTTTCACAAAATGCCGCAATGGCCGCTTGCAGGCGCTTGGTTTCGTTTTCCGCACCGGAAAATACCACTTGGGAATAGTCAAGCGTTTGCTCGCGTACGACAAGTGCTTTGCCGATGCCGATGCCCTCGGCACCCGCAATTCCTTTGTAAATCATTGCCCTCACCTTTTTATTGCTCGTCGCCGAGCCCGCTTTCGACCAACTGCACCGCCTCTTGCAAAGCGGCGGTTTCGTCTTCACCGGCACAGCGGATTTCAATGTCTGCGCCGCATTTGATGCAGGACGCCATAATGTTCATAATGCTTTTGCCGTTGATTTCCTTGCCGTTAAAAACGATAGACACATCGGATTTGTATTTGCCCATTGCACTGACAAACACATTCGCCGGGCGCATATGAAAGCCCATTTTATTTGTGACCTGTACATTTTGAGAAACCATTTTTATTTACCTCACTGTTCTGTTTTTTTCTTTTTCAGGAGTGCCAGCATCAGCGCGCCGACAACCGAGCCTGCCACAAGGGCAATTAAATATCCGAAAGGCTTACCGACCACAGCAAAGGTGAATATGCCGCCGTGGGGCGCGGGACAGGTGCAACCGAACAATGCCGTTATTGCGCCTGCAACTGCGGAGCCGACGATGCAGGAGGGAATGACACGCAACGGGTCGGACGCGGCATAGGGAATCGCGCCCTCTGTGATGAAGCAAAGTCCCATAAGGTAGTTAACAGGGCCGCTTTTCAGTTCGTCTTTTGTCCAGCGGTTTTTGAAGAAAGTCGTTGCGAGGGCGATTGCGATGGGAGGTACCATACCGCCAATCATCACTGCCGCCATAATCCAGGTGTTGCCGTCGGCGATTGCCGCCGTGCCGAACACATATGCCGCTTTATTAAACGGACCGCCCATATCAATCGCCATCATACCTGCAAGTACAATGGAAAGCAGTAATTTACTGGTGTTGCCGAGGGAAGCAAGGCCGCTGGAAACCGCAGTATTCAGTACACCGACTACGGGGTTAATCAATAACATAAACAAGCCGATAAGCAATGTACCGAACAGCGGATAGAGAAAGACGGGTTTGATGCCGTCCATCGACTTCGGCAACCAAGAAAAGGCTTTTTTGAGAAGATTGACAAGAATACCTGCGACAAAGCCCGCAAGCAATGCGCCGAGGAAGCCCGAAACCGCCGTGTCATCACCCGTAGGGGAGGCGAGCGTTGCGCCCGTGGTGGCAAGATAGCCGCCCACAATACCGGGCAAAAGACCGGGACGGTCGGCAATGGACTGGGCAATGTAGCCTGCCAAAATCGGGAGCATAAAGGCAAACGCCGCTTTGCCTATCCAAAAGACGACTGCCGCCACGGGATTTGTAAAGCCGAAGTTCCCGCCGACATTTGCATTGCCTGCGATGGTGTCTATAAGGAAACCGAGGGCAATCAGTACGCCGCCGCCAACGACAAAGGGCAACATATGCGAAACGCCGTTCATCAGGTGTTTATACACCTTTCTGCCGAATCCTTCCTTTTCGTCTGCGTCGCCGCTTTCGTCTTTTTCGCCGTTGTGATGATAAACAGATGCTTTACCGTCAACAATTTTCTGAATGAGTTCCTCTGGCTTGTTTATGCCGCTGGAAACAGAAACCTTTAATACAGGCTTGCCGTCAAAACGCGCCATTTCGACATTTTTGTCGGCGGCGACGATAATGCCGTCACATTCGGCAATTTCTTTTTTGGTCAGCACATTTTTTGCGCCGCCCGAGCCGTTTGTTTCCGCTTTTAAGGGATAGCCCATTTTTTCGCCGGCTTTTTCAAGCGCTTCTGCCGCCATATAGGTATGGGCAATCCCCGTAGGACAAGCAGTCACCGCCAAAATACGATACCCCGCTTTTTTCGGCGGTTCCGGTTTCGGCTCATCCGGGTATTTTTCTTGTTCTTTTCGGTCAATTAATGCTAAAAATTCGTCTGTGGTTTTTGCCTGCATCAGGCTTTCGGAGAATTCGGGTTCCATCAGCATAACCATCAGCCGCGAAAGGATTTCGAGGTGCATATCCCCATCGGGCGTGGCGGCAATCATAAACAAAAGCTTTGCGGGTTTTCCGTCGGGTGCTTCGTAATCCACACCGTCGGGCACGGTGATTGCCGAAAGCGACGGCACCTTGACGGCTTTGCTTTTGGCATGCGGCACGGCAATGCCCTCGCCGATTGCAGTTGTACCCAAGGCCTCTCGCGCCAAAATATCCTCCTTGTATTGTGCGACATCTGTAAGATTTCCCGCCTTTTCATGCAAAGAAATCAAGGTGTCGATTGCGGTCTGCTTGTCCGTTTCCGCGACATTTAACAAAACCGCTTCTTTTTTGAGCAAATCTGTGATGCGCATAGAATCTTCCTTTCTTTTTTATTGCATTTTCTGCATGATTTCTAAAATAGTTTGTTGTTTTGCAAGACCTTCGGAAAACGCGGTTGCACTGCCCGCCGCAGAACCGAGTTGCAACGCATAGCGGTAATCGCCGGTTTGCAAATACCCTGCGAGGAATCCTGCGACCATAGAGTCGCCTGCACCGACGGAGTTTTGCACCGTTCCGCTTGCGGCAGGTACCGAATAGCGCTCGCCCGTTTCGGTCAAAAGCAACGCGCCCGCCCCCGCGCGGGAAACCAATACATTTTGCGCCCCGCGCGCTTGCAATTCGCAAGCACCGTCAAATAAATCTTTCTCCGTGGGCAAATCTCTGCCGAGCATTTCGGCCAGCTCGTGATGATTGGGCTTGATGAGAAACGGGTGAAACCGCAAAACACGCAAAAGCAGTTCCCCTGTTGCATCGACCGCAAAGCGAATGCCTTTTCCGCAAAGATGCTCTAAAATCGTTTCGTAGGTATTTTCAGGGAGTGTGTTCGGAATACTGCCCGATAGACAAAGAGTGTCGCCTGCCTGCAAGGTTTCTAACTTTTTCAAGAGGGCGGCAAACGCTTCTTGCGGGACAGGCGGCCCGCCCGCGTTTATATCGGTTTCGTTTTGGGCTTTGATTTTCACATTGATACGCGTATTGCCTGCGGGCAGTTCGATAAAATCGGTTTGTATGCCAGCTTTTTCCACCGCTGCCGTCAACGCTTTGCCTGTAAAACCGGCAGTAAAACCGAGTGCAACGCTTTCTACGCCGAGTTCTTTTAAAACCGCCGAAACATTGATACCTTTGCCGCCGAAATAGAGGGTATCCGCTTCGGTGCGGTTGACTTCGCCGAGTGTCAAATTCGGCAGACGCACAACATAATCAAGTGCAGGGTTAAAAGTTACGGTATAAATCATTCTTTCACCTCCCGTACAACCGTATAGTTTTTGTAATCATCGTCCGGCAAGCGGTCGGTGAGAATACATGCTTTTTCAATCGGTGCAAAAGTAACGGAAAACACCTTATTGAATTTGGAACTGTCCGCCAACACATAGGTCATATAGGAACGGTTGACCGCTTCGGCTTTCAAGAGTCCTTCTTCCGTATCGGGTGTGGTAAAACCCTGTGCCACGGTAATCCCGTTTGCACCCATAAAGGCTTTTGTGAAATTGTACTGTTTTAAATTGTTGACGGCAACCGCGCCGATAACCGCTTCGGTGGAAAGCTTCAACTGGCCGCCGATAATGTAAGCGCGCAAGCCCTTTTGTATCAGTTTTTTCGCGTGCACAATGCCGTTGGTTACGAACAAAGCATGCAATGTGTTGTCGATATAATCAATCATTTTTTCGGTGGTGGTGCCCGCGTCAAGATAGACAAAATCATCATTTCTGATAAGCGTTGCCGCATAGCGGGCGATTCTTTCTTTTTCTGCCACATTTAATGCAGCTTTTGTGGAAACATCTGCCTCATCGGATTGAAACCCGACAGCATCACAAACCGTTGCGCCGCCGTGCACCTTTTTGAGCAAACCGCGCGAGTCCAAACTTTGCAAATCACGGCGCACGGTGGATTCGGAAATGCCGAGTTTTTCGGAAAGCTCGGCCACGGTAACGGCACCGTGTAATTTCAGTTCATGCAAAATTGCGCCAAATCTTTCTTCCGTCAGCATTCTGTCTCTCCTTGCTTTCTCTCTTTATCTATCTGCAATATATCACCATTTTTGCGCAAAGTCAAGCATTTTCTTTCAAAAACTTTCAAAAAATTTCATTTTTTGCGCAAAAGTGCGCAAATCACTGCAAATTCATAATGGAATCGGCTATAAATTGGAAGACAGGTGCGCAATCGGCAGAGCCGCCCTCGCCGTTTTCTTTGAGCACCGTAACGGCATATTGCGGCGTTTCGTACGGAAAATAGCCGCAAAACCAGGAATGCGTCACCTCGGTGCCGTCAGCATTTATCCAACCGCTTTGTGCGGTGGCGGTTTTGCCCGCCGCAGAACAAGTGCTCGGTTTTGCGCGTTTGCCGCTGCCGTTCTCCACGGCATAGTGTAAAAGCGCGCTGACGCGACTTGCCGTATGCGCAGACATCACACGGCGGGTGGCAGGCAGTGCGGCGCGTTGATAGATTTCTTTTGACGCGTCTACCTTGGCATACATCAGACTCGGGGCACGGTAGACCCCGCCGTTGGCAATCGCCGCATATACGGCGGTCATTTGTAAGGGCGACGCCAAAAGCGCCCCTTGACCGAACGCCAAATTGGCAAGGTCCTGCGGGGCGGTAAGCGCCTCCGCGGTAGGCAGTGTTCCGGGATTTGTGTAAAATCCGTCTGCCAATTCAACACTTGCGCCCAAGCCGAGATTTTGCGCGACGGTACAAATCGCCTCACCGCCCGTACAGAGCGCCAGCGAGATAAAATACGGATTGCAGGAATTGGACATGGCCTGCGACATATTTTGTGCACCGTGCCCCGTGTGCAAATGACAGCGAAAGGTGGTTTGCCCCACGGTATATGCCCCCGTACAGGTGTAGGCAAACTCCTCCTTTTGTCCGTTTTCGAGCGCGGCGGCGGCCACAACGGCTTTGAACACCGAGCCGACGGAATACGGCGTAACGGCGCGGTTTAAAAAGGGCGCGTTTGCGTCGTCCAAAGAGACGGCGGGATTGTTCGGGTCATAGGCAGGCGCGCTCGCCATTGCCAAAATTTCCGAGGTCTCCACCGACAGCACCACCACAGCGCCTTTTTCGATTTGAAATGTTTGCAAGGCTTCTTCTGCAATTTTTTGTATGCGCGTATCCAGCGTCAAGGCAACCCCCGCGGAGCTGTTATAATTTTCCGCGGTATATTCGAGTTCTGCACCGTCCAACAGTCTGCCCTTTGCGTCGGTCGCGCAATGCGCTTTCAAAACGCCGTTCGCCCGTTTTAAGTCTGCATTATAATATTGCTCAATGCCGCAAACGCCCTCCCCGTCGCCGTTGACATAGCCGATAATGTGCACAGCCGTTGGATTGTTTCCGTAGCGAAGCACCCTGGAAACGGTTTTTGCCTCTGCCGTCTGCAAAGGCGCGGCCGCCTGTGCAACGGCAATTTTTCCGTCAGACACCGTTTGATACAAAGCATCTTTCTGTACCGTTTCCCGAAGCACCGCATCGGCGGTATTTAGCGCGGACAGCGTCGGCTTTACGGAAACCGTCAACTCGGTTTCCCGATTGACCAGCGGCTGTAAATTGCGGTCATAAATACAGCCGCGCGTTTTCCCGACAATGCAAGATACGGAATTGTTGGCGCGCGCGGCACTTTCGCTGCCCTTTTGCTCCAAAACCGTCAGCATATGCACGCAAAGCGTACCGACGCACAGCGCGAACAGAAAAAAGAGCATACAAACGCGCTTCTGCATACAAAAACACCTCCGTTTTAGTATGAAACGAAGGTGTTTGTTTTAATCGCATAAATTGTATATTCTGTTTGCATTATTTTACGATAAAGCCGTAGCCGTTCCCCGTTTTGCCGCCCGAAAGCAAATACGCTTTGGTGCGCTTTTGCAGGTCGGTTTCGGTGGGGAGAGCGGCAATTTTGGATTTGGAAACGGTCATTTTTCCCCAAAGGCGGCGGGTGATTTCGTTCATCGGCGCGGCGGTTTGGTACACCGCGTCAAACAACTCCCGAAAACGGACGATATTCGAGTCGGGTCGCATAAAATCGGCATTGTGGCAATCTAACAGCCAACTGTCGCACACAAAGCCCTTGTAATCGTACTGCGGATAGTAGTTTGCAAAAAAATCCCGCGCCGCCGCCAAAGAGGCGCGGCAATCGTCCAACGACAGCCTGCCGCCGGCGGGAATGTGGATATTGAGCACCGCTTCGCCGCTTTTGATGGGATATTCCTGCCCCGGGGGCAACCCCGACAAAAGATGGTTTGTCGTGAAAAATTGGTACTGCAGCCGACCGATTTTGAACAAATTCAAATACAGCGTATGTCGAAGCCAAGAAATTTCCGTCACGCCGACAATGTTTTCCTCTGTTTGCAGCGTATTGACCCATACGGTGATGTCGCGCATGGTGTCAAAATAGATTTCATCGGGAATGCCGCGTTTTTGGTATTCTGTATAGGCTTGCTCCGCCTGTAACAGGCAAAACGCCAAGCAAAACGCCGCGCCCTTTTTACGGTTGAAGCGCAAACGGCGCGTGCAAGCGGAAAGATGCTCCAAATCCGAACATCGCACCGCGCGCAACAAGGGTTTTTCCCAATGTGAAAGCGCCCGAAGTGCCGTATCGCGCGCTTCGGGCGGTAAATCAATTTTTTCGCATAAATGCAAAAGGAAGTCGGTCTGCATATTTAAGCCTGCTTTCGGAGCAACGCCCCCGCGGACGGGCGCAATGCGCTTTTCAGCTGTATTTTCATCATCGGGTGTGGGCAAGCGTCAATCGGTTCACCGTTTTCGTTTGCAAGCGCGTCCACCGTAAACTGCACGGGCGCTTTGCCGCGTTCCAAAAGCTCCACGGTATCGCCCACACAGAATTTGTTGCGCTGTTCGGCAAAAATTGTTTCGCCGTCGCTACCCGTCACCACGGCGCAAACATCCCATTCACGGCGGTAGCCGCCCTCATAACTGATGTTGGCATCCGTTTTCGGCGCGCCGAAGTAAAATCCCGTGCAATATTCGCGGTAACTTACCTTGCGCGGTTCTTCCAAAATCCACGGTGCGGGTTTGTAGTCGGGCGACGGATTTTCGAGATACCCGTCAATCGCGGCACGGTAAGCATTGGTGATAACCGCCGTGTAATAGGCGGATTTCGCTCTGCCCTCAATTTTGAAACTGTCCACGCCTGCTTTTAAAAGTTCGGGGATATGCTCTATCATACACATATCCTTGGAATTGAGAATATAGGTGCCGTTTTCATCCTCGCCGATGGGGAAATACTGCCCCTCGCGGGTTTTCTCCATCAAGGCATATTCCCAGCGGCACGGCTGTGCACACGCGCCGCGGTTGGCATCGCGGTTCAGAAGATAGTTGGACAGCAAGCATCTGCCCGAAAAGGACACGCACATTGCGCCGTGCACAAAGCACTCGATTTCCAGTTCTTTCGGTGTTTTGGCGCGTATCTCGGCGATTTCCGCAAGGCTTAATTCCCGCGCCGTAACAATGCGCGAAGCGCCGAGGTCATAAAACTGCTGTGCCGCGACGAAATTGACAATGCCCGCCTGTGTGGAAATGTGCACGGGTACATCGGGCGCGTACTGCTTGCAAAGCGACAGCACGCCGAAGTCGGCAACGATAAAGCCGTCCACACCGCACCCCGCCGCCGTTTCCAAAAAATCGGGCAAGGCGGCGATTTCATCGTTTCGCGGGAGGGTGTTGCAGGTCAAATACACTTTGACGCCCTGTGTGTGCGCGGTTTTTACCGCATCTTCCAAAGCGGGAAGTGTGAAATTTTGCGGGCCTGCGCGCATACCGAACGCGGTGCCGCCGAGATACACGGCGTCGGCACCGAAACGAAGCGCGGCGTCAAAGCGTTCTCTATCCCCCGCAGGGCAAAGTAATTCGGGTATTTTTTGCATATCAAAATCCTGTTTATCTGTTGGTTTTGTTCTTTTCCGCTTCGCTGTTGGCATTCAAAATCGCCAAATTGTTCGAGCGGCGCTCGCTGTCATTGCGGGCAAGATACAATTTCTTGTTCACATCGTGCGCGAAGAAATAGTAATCGGTCTTTTCGGGGTACAGCGCGGCTTTGATGGCATCATCGCCCGGGTTGCAAATCGAGCCGACGGGCAACCCCGCGCATTTGTACGAACTGTAAAGGTTTGTGAATTTCGACAGTTGTGCGGCGTCCTGCGTATTCGGCTTAATATATTCGTTGATATATTCCTCGGTCGAGTCGCACTGCAAGGACGGGTACAACCCCGATTTGTTGAGACGGTTGTGGAGTACCGAGGACACAAGCGGCGACTGCTCGGCGCCGTATGCCTCTTTTTGCACAATCGAGGCAAGGGTAATCACATCGTCCACGGACATTCCGAGTTTTTCCGCCTGGGCGGCGTATTCGTCCGTCCACTTTTTATTGAAGTTGTTCAAGAATTTGCGCAGGACGCTCGACGGCGATTCGCCGACATAGAATTCGTAGGTGTCGGGGTACAAATAGCCCTCTAACAGTCTGTAACGGCTCTCTTTATTGTCCATAGAAGCAATAAAGGAGAATTCACTGCTGAAATCGACCTCTTTCATCGTCTGATACAACGCCGCGGCGGAGCAGACCTCATATTTTTCGAGTTTTTGCACGATTTGGTCTACGGTGTACCCTTCGGGGAAGGTCAGCGTGACGGTTTCGCCCGTGGTGGTCGGTTGCTTAAAGGTCGTCAGCATTTTTTCCACGCCCATAGACGCGGTGACATAGTAAACGCCGGTCAAATAATTGTCGTCCTTAAACTGCATTATTTTGGCAAACAGCGAGCAAAAATGCCGATGTTCGATTAAGTCATTCTGCTGTAAAATTTTCAGCACGGTTTTGGTGTTTGCCTCGGCGGGAATATTGACGGTGACGACCGTTTCGCTGTCGCGGTTGACGGCGAAAATATCGTTCATACAGCTGATGGTATAGGTGGACAGCAGTATCGCCGCCGCCACGCAAACGCCGATAATAATCCAAGTGACTTTATTTTTTAAGAAGAAGGCTTTTATCGCATTCCCATCGAGCTTTTGCGGGCGCTGTTTGATGATTTCCGCCTGCGGCGCTGTCCTTACAGGCTCTGCGGGGGAAAAGGGCGGTTCGGGCTGTTGCCGCGGCGCGCGGCGTTTTTTCACGACCTCGGAAAAGCCTGCAAACGCACCGGCATGCGTTTGCGGCTGTTTTTTCGCCGGCGGTTGCGGTTGCCCCGTATATATGACCGCTCTGTTTTGCTGCTGTGCATGCCGCGTGCGCGACGGCGCGGGCTGCGGTTGAAATTCCTCGTCTAAGCCTTTAATATCCAATTTAAAATTGGCGGCACGGTTCGGCGTGCTTTCCGACGGCGCAGAAGACGGCGGCGCGGCGGGCGACATCGGGCGAATCGGTGCAGTATCGAAATGATGCGCTTGCCCTTGCGCGGGTGCGCGCGGCGGGGTCTGATGCGTCGGCTGTTGCGGGGCGGCTTTCGGCACAGACGGATTTTGCGTCGGACGCGGGGTTGCATGCGGCGCCTCGGCGCGTGACGGTGCACGGTGCGGCGCGGCAGGGGCACGCTCGCCCTTGGTGCGTGTCGCAGGCGCAGAGTCTCGCGCCGTTCTTGCACCGGTATGGTTCGGTCTTGCGGGAACATCGCCCTTTTGCGGCACATCGTCTTTGCGATGCACATCGGCTAAAATAGACCGTTTGCGCTCCGCCTCCTCGGCATATGCATTGAGCAATTCGTCGTATGCGTCTGCATCAAAGAAATTCTTTAAATCATCATCGCGCATCAATCGAACGCCTCCTTTTTCTCAAAATCAAAACACATTGATAACGCGGGCTTCGGTTACAATTTTCCCCGCGCGGCGGTCAAATTTGCCGTGCGGCAGGGTGTCACACAGGCAGGTTTCATATACAAGCCCGACCGTATCGCCCGCAAAGCGGGACAAAAAACGGTCATAATACCCTTTGCCGTAGCCCAAGCGGTAGCCCGAAAGGTCATAACTTAACGCAGGAACCACACAAAGCCCCTTCGATAAATCCGTTAACTTTTCACATACAGCGGGGTTTGGCTCCAACACGCCGAACGCGCCCGGTTCCAGCTGTTTTAAATCGGTTACAATATAAAAATCCATTTCCCGCGTGCCGCCCACACAGCGCGGCACGGCAACGGTTTTGCCGTCTTGCAATGCGCGGCGCAGAATGCCGAAGGTATCCACCTCGATTTCGGTGGAAACATAGCAAAGCAAAACTTCCGCTTCGCGGTATTGAAACAAATTTAAGAATTTGTTGGTGATTTTGCGGTCCAGCCGCGCCTTTTCCGTTTCGGAAAGCGCTTTTCGCTTTTCCTTGCAGTCTGTGCGCAGTTTTTGCTTAAAAGGACGAATGTCATTGACCGTCATACACATTGAATACTCTCTCGGATTTTGTCAGCGGTTTCGCGGTTTACCAGCGCGGCGGTTATTTCGAGTCCGAACTCCACGGCAACGCCCATCCCCTTGGCGGTAATGCAGTTGCCGTCGCGGCACACGGCACTTTCTGCGATATTGGCGCCCTGCAAATCGGATTCAAAGCCCGGGTAGCAAATCGCAGTTTTGCCGTTTAACAAGCCCTTTTTGCCGAGAATAAACGGTGCGGCACAAATGGCGCATAAGAATTTGCCGTTTTTGGCGGCAAAGTCGATTGCCGCCTGCACTTCTTTTGACGCGTCCAAATTTTCCGCCCCGGGAATTCCGCCGGGAAGTACCACCGCCTGCAAATCGCTGTTCAGCGCGATTTCGGCAAGTTCTATATCCGCCGTGACGGGGATATTGTGCTTGCCCATCACGGTTTTGCCGGTCACACCGACGGTCTGCACTTGCAGCCCTGCGCGGCGCAGAATATCCACAGGCGCGAGCGCTTCGACTTCTTCAAAGCCGTCTGCCAAAAATACATAAATCATACTCTTACTTGTATGATATAGTCGAGGCTACATCATACCCTTTCTAAATATTTACACTCACC
>JBJEPV010000204.1:0-25638 GCA_051881415.1 Candidatus Fimenecus sp. | reverse complement strand
ACTGTAACCGCTGACTATGAATCGAAAAATGACAGTCAGCAGGCGCAAATCAATCAAGTTTTTTTCAACAAAACGAAACTCAACGCGCAAATTGATTATGATAAGCGTGCCCAAAAGGTCGGTGTGGATTTGTCGGCTGTGATGAATAAAAATACGGTTGCAAGCGCGCGTATTGATGTTGCAGACGGCGCGGTGGGTATCAGCCTTCCGAAATTGGCGGATGGGCAGTTGGTCTGCCGCGCGGATTCTACCGAACCGCCGACATTGGAGGAGATTACAGGGTATAGTGAAATGCAGATCCTCGGCATTTTGCGCGATATCAGCAAGGAAACAGAAGAGGCTTCCGGTTTGTCGGATAATATCGTCACCGGGCATGAAACATATAACGGGAAAAATTGTCGCTATACAGAGCTTACACTGAATACAGAGGAATTGCGGGATTTCATTGTTTGCAGTTTAGACGCAGTTTTAGACAATCCCGATGCGATTGCGGTATTGAAAAATACAATTACGACCGAAAATGCCTATTACAAGCAATTATCGGATGTTTTGCAGGACAGTGCAGACTTGTTGGATTTAGACGATCTGGATTTAGACACAGATGAATGTATTGATGCACTGGAAGAGATGCGCGATTGGTATGCAGATATGGATGTGGACGAGGACATCCTCTGCACGGTGAAAATTTATTATACGGCACGTGGGCAAATTGTGTCGCGTAGTATCGCCGTAAGCGACGCAGATCGTGATGACAGTAGCGTCTTTGTGCTGGACACGCTGTTTGAAAGCAAAAAAACCGATATTTTATTCACTTCTACCGAGCAATGGAAAACGGACGGAGAAAAGAGAGAGGATATCTATACCTTCTCCCTGTCCGCGGAAAAGAGTGACGGCAAATTAAACGGCACGGCAAAGCTTGTGAACAAGTGGACCGGCTCCTCCGAAACCTATTTCACAGTGAGTTTTTCCAATGTAGATGTGGAAAAATGCGGCGGCGTACCACTTTTGACCGGGGAAATCAGCGGTAAAGCGGCTGACGGAGAGTATAAATTCTCTGTCATTTCGGCGGTTGTGGACAGCCAAAATACGATTACCGGGAAACTGACAACAGATGTCGGTACAACATATGAATCTTCTTACACGCTGACGGCGGAAACACAACTGTCCTCCTCTGCCGATGTTTCCGATGTTTCGGTTTCCACGCGCTCCA
Source organism: Candidatus Fimenecus sp. (assembly GCA_051881415.1). Classification (GTDB taxonomy): domain Bacteria; phylum Bacillota; class Clostridia; order Oscillospirales; family Acutalibacteraceae; genus Fimenecus. The sequence goes on along the minus strand of JBJEPV010000204.1, from coordinate 24,428 downwards.
CGATGGATTTGGATGAAGCATCCTTAGAGGAGATTGGCGAGACTGTTGGCGAAAATGTCGCGGATAGTATCGGAGACGAATTGCAACGGATTTATGATACATATTCCTACAATATGTATTATGATGATTATTCATATTAAAAAGAAAAGAAGGGCTCATTATGAAAACTTGTCAAACCTGTCATACACAATTACCGGACAATGCGGCATTTTGTCCGAACTGCGGTACTGCCTGTGCAGTGGATTATGATTGCACCGTGAGTGCGGTACCGCGCCAACCTGCCGGCGGCACGGGATACGCCCCGCAAGGCGGATACCAACAGCCAAACTATCAACAGCCGCCGCAAGCGCCTGCCGCACCGTATGTTACGGTTGTCAATCAGCAGCCGGCTCTGCCTACCAAAAGCAAGACAAGCGCTGCATTGCTTTGCTTCTTTTTAGGCGGCTTAGGGGCACACCGTTTCTATTGCGGTAAGGTCGGTACCGGTATTTTATGGTTGCTTACCGCAGGATGCTTCGGCATCGGCTCTCTTGTAGACTTTATCATGATATTATGCGGTGCGTTTAAGGACAGCAACGGGCGTGATTTAACCTGATGCGGCTTCAAGCGAATGAATATTTATATATATTTTGGAGGAATGAATTATGAAAACCTGTCCGAATTGTCATATTGAAATGGATAACGCGGCGACCTTTTGCCCGAACTGCGGCGCAAGCGTCGCAGGGGCACCTGCCGGTGGTTACAACGGTGCACCGCAAGGGGCTCCGCAGCCGCAGTATTATGCCGGTGCGGCACCTGTATATGACCCTTATGACCACACTGCGGAGTTTGACCCGAAAGATGTTTCCGGCAATAAAGTTATCGCAATGCTTTGCTATTTGTTAGGGCCTCTCGGCATTATTATTGCCTTGCTTGCATCTCATGACTCTGCCTACGCCGGTTTCCATATGCGTCAGGCGCTGAAATTCACGGCGGTAGGCGTGATTATGGGTATTGCATCCGCTGTTCTTTGTTGGACTTTTATCGTACCGGTATTCTGCGCGGTAATGAACATCGTATTCTTTGTTATTAAAGTGATTGTGTTCTTCCAAATCTGCAAAGGGCAGGCAAAAGAACCGGCAATTATTCGCGGTCTGAGCTTTTTGAAATAATTTGTTTAGCCCCTTTCTTACAATGCGTTGACAAATGTATTTGCAGTTTGCTTGGACATTTGGCAGTGCGTTTTGCAAAATCCCGAAATGCAGTTCGCATTACGGGATTTTTTGCAAATTTGGTAGAATTTGAGGCGGAAATGAGGGAATACCGGTGCAAGACGCAGTAACAAAAGAGCAGTTGATTGCATGCTTTGAAGAGACGCAATATCTGTATGAAACAGACCCGGAATTGGTTGCATATACGGCTGAGGCAAAGCGAAAGACCGTTATATTCTATGAAAAGGCAGTGCCCCAGCGGCTCTCAAATACACAGTCAACAGGGGAAATTCTGATTGTGCAAGATACAACCTTTCATGCGGCGCGGCTTTTCACATCGCCCGGAAAAACAGTGGCGGTTTTGAACTTTGCTTCTCCTCTGCAACCCGGCGGCGGGGTGAAAAACGGTGCTATGGCGCAGGAAGAATGTTTGTGTCGCAGCAGCAATTTATATGCCTGTCTTTCACAGCCTGCTTTGCAGAACGGGTATTATCAATATCACCGCGCACAAAATGATGTTTTATTTTCCGATAGATTGATTTATTCCAAAGGCGTAACGGTGTTTAAATCCGATGCGGACTTACCGAAACTTTTGTCGCGCGAAGATTGGTGTCAGGTGGATGTCATCACCTGTGCCATGCCGGATTTACACGGTGGTGCACCGTTCAGAACCGATGTTTTGCTTCCGCTTTACAAACGGCGCATTCGCGCTGTTTTGCACGCGGCGTACACCGTTGGCGTACAAAGCATTGTTTTAGGTGCTTTCGGCTGCGGCGCATTTTGTAATGCGCCGGAGTTGGTTGCGGAGGCATTTCGGGCCGTGCTGCTGGAGGATCACTATGCTGGGGCATTTGAAAAAGTGGTGTTTGCGATAAAACCGACCGAGGATACACAGAATTACACGGCGTTTCAAAAAGCTTTCGGCACATCAAAAACACAGATTTCCGAGGATGTCTCAAAATGCTATGTGTGGCGAAATGCGGCGGTTGGTGATTTTGACCTTTTTGCAGAACTGACTGTAAAGGATATGCAAATGGTGGTCAATCGGTTCGGCGAAGCCGCGCGCAGTGTATCAAAAACGGAAACAAACGGTCAAGAGAGATATTACTACTTCGTGAATACATACCGTAAGACGCTTACGCCGCTGCCGACACTGCGTCTCGCTTTCGGCGGGCAATATGATGAGACGCCGTACGGCGTGGAAATACGAGATTTTGAATTAGACTTGCAGGCGTATACACTGTTGCCGTATGACCGTACACGTGCACGGTCGTCGGATACGCAAAGCAATGCGGGCAATGCACCTGTGCAATTGGCGAATCGCTTTATGCTGAAAGCGCAACTGTGCGAACGGCTTGGAACAGTTGCTTGGCGCGCATGGGATATGCAGACGCAGATGGATTGTTTTGTGCGCATGGTTGACCATGAACAACCCTACGGTGAGCAAATGGCGCAAACCGCCCTTGCCGATGCGCGAAATCGACAGCGCATGGATGCATATTCGGTACCGAAAGTGCTGTATGTCGGCGAAGAAGGCAGCAAAGTGTTTACGGTTTCAGAATGGATTGACGGAGAAAATGTGTTGGATTTGATGCGAAAAAACGGCAGCCTTTCCCAAGCTCGCGTTATAAATATCGCAATACAGCTGTGCGATATTCTATACGGAATGGAAACCATAACGCCGCCGCTTATACACCGCAGTATCACGCCGAAAAATTTAATACTCAAATCCAGCGGGCAGGTGTATTTACTTGATTTTTCCGCCGCAAAAGCGTATGCTTATACACAGAACGGTGCGGATTGCTTCGGTGTATTCGGCTATGCCGCACCGGAACAGCTCTCTGCCGACGGGTACACGGATTGGCGTGCAGATATTTACAGCTTGGGCATTACGATGTATGTGCTGTTGACGGGTATAGAACCTAACGAAAAACAAAATCGGTATTTGCCTTTGCGGCAGTACAATCCGTGCTTTTCCGAACGGTTGGAGGCGGTTTTGTTGAAATGCACACAGCCGAACGCAGGCTTGCGGTATCAAAATGCGATAGAATTAAAAGAAGATTTGCGAAAAGCGGCGAGGAGGTTATAATATGCTTGGTGCAATGACGGGGGATATTGTCGGCTCCATATATGAATTTCATAATCACCGTTCCAAAGTGTTTGAAATGTTCGGAAAAGGCTGTTGCTTTACGGACGATACCGTCATGACGGCGGCGGTGATGCAGGCGCTTTTATACGGCGCTCGCGGCGGCGACGCAGAACTGTCTGCGCAGTTTGTGCGGCAAATGCGCACCCTTGGCCGCAAATATCCGGACAGCGGCTATGGACTTCGGTTTTCATCGTGGTTGCTTGCAGAGGAACCGACGCCGTATAACAGTTACGGTAACGGGTCTGCCATGCGTGTTTCACCGTGCGGATTTTATGCGGATACGGTAGAGGAGGCTATGCATCTGGCGCGTTTGTCAGCAGAAGTGACACACAACCATCCCGAAGGGGTGAAAGGCGCCGAGGTAACGGCGGGTGCGGTCTTTTTGGCGCGCACCGGTGCAGATAAAACCGAAATTCGCCGTTTTGTTGAAGCGAAAGGCTATAATTTGCAGTTTACATTGGATGAAATTCGTGAAACCTATTCGTTTAACGAAACCTGCCAAGATACCGTGCCCCAAGCCATTGTCGCCTTCTTGGAAAGCAGTGACTTTGAAGATGCAATACGCTGTGCGATTTCCGTCGGCGGTGACAGCGATACGCTGGCGGCGATTACGGGCGGGATTGCCGAAGCATTTTACGGCATTCCGCAACACATTCGGGAAAAGACACTTTCTTATTTGCCCGCGGATTTGCGGGAAATTACCGAAAATTTTTACTGCGCTGTTGCAGAATAAAAAGCACCGAGGGAGTTTTTAAATTTCCCTCGGTGCTTTTTGGTTATATTCAAGTATGATTACGGTAAGTGCACGGTAAAGGTACTGCCGGCGCCTTCGGTGCTTTCGACCGAGACGGAACTGCCGGTCAGCTGACAGGCGGTTTGCACCAGCGCAAGCCCGAGCCCATTGCCGACGGCGCGGTGCGAGGAATCCCCTTGATAGAATTTTTCAAAAATATGGGATTTTACCTCGTCGCTCATACCGATGCCCGTGTCCGATATTTCCACCCGCGCGCTACCGTCATTTTCAGGGCACAGCCGCACACCGATTTTGCCGTGCGGCGGTGTGTATTTCACGGCGTTGCCGAACAGATTTGTCCAAATTTGGTGCAGCAACTCCGCATTGCCCGTGTAGGTGTATTCGGGCAAATCCAATTCCAAATCAATCTCTTTTTGCGCCCATTGGGATTCAAACAGCAACGCAACGCGCCGCAGTTGTTCGTCTAAACGGAACGGTGCGGATTTGGGCGCAATGTTTTGCGATTCCAACCGTGAGAGCTTCAACACACTGTCCACAAGTCCGGAAAGGTCGCGGGTGGATTCAGAAAGCAGGGTGAAATACTCTTTGCACTGTTCGTCGGAAAGCGCAGGGTTGGAAAGCAATGTGACATAGCCCTGAATGGCGGACAGCGGCGCGCGAAATTCGTGCGAAACATTGGAGACAAAATCCGAGCGCATCACCTCGATGCTTTGCAGTTCCAAAATCATTTTGTTGAGATTGTCTCCGAGGTCGCGGATTTCGTCGTGGAATTTTGCGGTGTCAATCTGCACATCAAAATTGCCTTTGGACACTTCGGCAATCACAGCGGAAATGGATTTGACCGGCTTTGTGATACGGTGACTCCAAAATACGGCAACGCCTTGGCTGACAATCAGCAAAAACAGAATGACGCAAATCACAATCAGCGCAGTGTTTTCGCTGATGATTTCAATATTAAATACGCTGGTGCGCATCAGCAGAAAGACCAAAAATAAAAACAGCAGCACCAGCATACAAAGCACAAAGAAAACCAAAAACGCTGTGCGGCGAAAGGCACGGTTGATTTTGTTCAGTCGCATAGTTTTACCCCTCTGTATCCGAGCCCGCGCACGGTGTCAATCCGCAAATCGCGGCAATCGCGAAGCCTCTCGCGCAACCGGTTAATGTGCACATCGACGGTGCGTTCCTCCGAGTCGCTTTCCCAACCCCAAAATTCGTCCATCAGTTGCCGCCGCGTAAAGGTGCGGCCCGGGTAGGACATCAATTTGTAAAGCACCAAAAATTCCTTTTGCGGAATTTCCACGGTTTTGCAGTCAAACTCGGCAGAATACGAATCGTATCGCAAAACGGTATTGCCGACGGTGAGTTTGCGGTCGGTGACGATTTTCGCGCGGCGCAACAGTGCCTGCACGCGTAACAGCATTTCGTTCAAATCCACGGGTTTGACCATATAGTCGTCAATGCCCGCCAAAAAGCCGTCGCGCTTGTCCGCATATCCCTCTTTGGCGGAAATCATCAAAATCGGCATTTCGGGGTATTCTTTTCGCAAGTGTTTCGTGAGCGTATAGCCGTCCATGCCGGGCATCATAATATCCGAAATCACCAGATCCATCGGATGTTCGGCAATCAACTCCATTGCCTCCTCGCCGTTATAGGCGGCAAAGGTATGAAAATCGGCGTCCTGCAATGCGGAGCAATATATCCGATTGAGTTTGAAGTCATCCTCTGCGACCAAAATGTCAAACATACGCCGTGCCTCCTCACCTTACCCATTATACAGATGTATATTAACTTTTTGTGAATTTTCCGAAAAAGGCGGTGCGGAAAGCAACAAATCTCGCAAACACTGTCCTTTATGTGCATATTTTTGCGCCACACCTTGCTTTTTTGCGGGGTAAATCGTATAATATACTATTGATTGATTTTGATGCGCAGGAGGATTCTATGGCGGAAAAAACCTTTGCAGAACTGCGAAAAACCTACCCGACTTTTACCTATGAACGCTACGAGATTGAACCAATCGGTACGCGCGTGAAACTGACCTTTCATTTTTTGATTGACGGACTGTGCACATTTTCCCCGTCCACCGAAATTGAAACGGCAAATTTGCAAATCTTAAATGACCCCGCTTCCCCCGACGCGCAGGCGATTGTGTTCGCACTCGGTATGGTCGAACTCGTCAGTTATTGGAAAGCGGCGTGCCCGAAGACCGTCAAAGTGCAGTGTGGGTACTTGTCCGACTGGGATAAACGCTTTTGGAAACGGCTTTATTTCCGCGGGCTTTCGGAATTTTTCTATATTAACGGGATTGAAGCGGACAAAGACGATTTTATGGAAATTGTCTGCGAAAAAGCGGCAGAAGACCGCCCCTTGGGCGAGTACAACCAAAGCGGTATCCGCATTATCCCCGTCGGCGGCGGCAAGGACAGTTGTGTCACAGCAGAGCTTCTGCGCGGCGAAAAGGAAAAAAATCTGTTTTTTACCGTCAATGACCAGCCCGCGCGTACCGATACCGTGCACGCGGCAGGGTATACGGACAGCGCGATTGTGCGTACCTACCGCACGATAGATAAAAATTTACTACGCTTAAATCAAGAGGGATTTTTGAACGGGCATACGCCGTTTTCGGCGATTGTGGCGTTTTTGTCCTTCTATTGTGCTTACCTTGTCGGCGCGCGGGATATTGTGCTCTCGAACGAGTCGAGCGCAAACGAGTCGAATATCGCGGGGACAGAGGTCAACCACCAATATTCCAAATCCTACGCGTTTGAATGTGATTTTGCGAAATACGCCGAGCGCAATTTGGTGCCCGACATTCGCTATTTCAGTTTGTTGCGCCCGTTTTCGGAATTGCAAATTGCGAAGCAGTTTTCCGCATTTACGCAGTATCACGGGACCTTCCGCAGTTGCAACCGCGGCAGTAAGCAAAACATTTGGTGCGGCAAATGCGCCAAATGCCTGTTTGTCTTTTCGATTTTGTCGCCGTTTCTTCCGTACGGTCGCCTTTGCGAACTGTTCGGCGCGGATATGCTGAATGACGGTGATTTGCTTGCGGATTTTGACGGGCTGTGCGGTTTTTCCGCGGTCAAACCCTTTGAATGTGTCGGCACGGTGTCGGAAATTGTGTTTGCGCTGCATAAAACCGTGGAAAAATTCCGCGCCGAGGGCAAAGAACTCCCCGTTTTGTTACAGCATTTTGCTGAGACGGCAGGGGAATACACGGGCGAAAATCTGTTGCTGGAATACAACCCCAAAAACAATGTGCCCGACGAATTTTTTGAGGCCGTAAAGGAGATGTACGAGTATGTATCCGCCGATTGCTGAATATTTCCGTGACAAATCCGTGCTGTTGGTCGGCTTCGGGCGCGAGGGGCAGTCCACTTTGCGGTATATCCGCACCTATTTCCCCGAAATGCCCTTAACGATTGCCGACAAAAACGAAATCGCCCCGCCGGACGCATTTACCGCGTGCCTTTGCGGAGACGATTATTTACAGCATATTAACGATTTTTCGCTTGTGATGAAAAGCCCGGGTATTTCGTTTAAAGCGGTCGAAATCGGTGAACAAACCGAGGTCACTTGTCAGGTGGATTTGTTTTTGCGCTTTGCAAACTGCCGCAAAATCGGGATTACAGGCTCCAAAGGGAAAACCACTACCTCTACACTAACATACCGTATGCTGAAAGCCGCAGGGCGAGATTGCCGCCTGATCGGCAATATCGGCGTGCCCGTGTTTGAGGCACTCGAAGACTTAACGCCCGACACGGTTGCGGTTATCGAAACGTCCTCGCACCAACTCGAATTTACGCACGCTTCGCCTGAGGTGGCGGTGCTTACGAATTTGTATGAAGAGCATTTGGAGCATTACAAAGGCGGTTTTCAAGGCTATGTGCGTGCAAAATCGCATATCGCGCTATATCAAAAAACGGGCGATTTATTTTTGTATAACGGCACGCAGGGACTCGCACAGTTTGTGGATTTGTCTGCCGTGCCGTCCGAAAAAGTCGGCATTCGTGCCGATGAAGCCTTACCGTTCCCCGTCGAAAACGAGCATTTGGTAGGTGCGCACAATGTACAGGATATTCTGTTTGCCCGTGCCGCCGCAAAGCGCTTCGGCGCGACGGACGCGGACTGCGAAACCGCCGTGCGGGAATTTGAGGGCGTCGAGCACCGTATGGAAAAGGTCGGCACATATAAAGGCATTACCTTTTATAACGACTGTATCGCCACCATTCCGCACGCGGTGCTTTGCGCGGTAGAGGCACTTAAAACCGTGGATACGCTGATTATCGGCGGCAAAGACCGCGGTATTGATTACAGCGGCTTTGTAGAAGATTTGAAAAACAGTTCCATACGCAATATCCTCGGTACACCCGAAACGGGGCACGCGATTGTCGCGGCGTTAAAGAGCGCGGGCGCAAAACAAAACTGCATTGCCGCCGCCGATTTGGACGAAGCGGTGCGCCTTGCCTACCAATACACCGCCGCGGGCAAAATCTGTCTGCTGTCCCCTGCGGCGTCCAGCTACAATGTCTATAAAAATTTTGAGGAAAAGGGCAAGCACTACAAAACGCTTGTCAAGCAGTATGGGCAATCATAAAATAGCTGACAGCACCAGCATTTCCTCAATTTCGCGGTACACCTCGTCAAATTCCGCCTGATTTTGGATTTGGGGATATGCTCCCGCCGCGACGGTAAACGCGGGGCGGTGAAATTCCGTCGAGAACCATTCACAAAATGCGCCGTGGCGAAGTGTTTCCTCTTTTTCGGACAGGGTGTAGTCCGCCGCGCCTGCCAACACCTTGGCGGTCAGCGGAACTTCGTTTTTTTCAAAGCACCCTTCCGCGCCCGACCAAAAGAAGTGCCTGCCGAAGCCCTCTAACAATACGCTGTGGCGAAAATTTTCCCGCAGGCATAGCCGCACAACAGCGCCGGTTTCCGCTTCGCTTTCGGGTGACGGCCCTGCGTAGGCAAAGGGCGACGGGCGGTCGGGGGCGGTATCCAACAGTACGCTTTGGTGGTGGAAATCGAAATTGTGCGCGACATTTACGCCCCGCGCGTTGGCGCGCCAATTCGCAAAACTGTCGCCCGCCGCACGCGAAGTAAGCCCCGCATAGCACCCCGCGCCCAACGCGCCGTAACGGCGAATTTCAAACGCATCGGGGTTTGCGCACGGCACAACGGTGATTTTTCGCCCTTGCAGAGAACGGCGAATTTGCACATTGCAAAGGCTTTTGTCGGCAAAATAGGCGGCACACAGTCTCGAAAAAAAGCGATATAACAAAAGCGGCGCGGCGGTGTCCTCGCCTTGTAAACCCGCTAAAAACAGGACGGTATCCGTCCCCTCGCCGAGCGTGAGGGAAACGATGCCGCGTTTGGCGACAGTCCTGCCGAATACCGAAAATTCGGCAAAGGGATAGGCATTTTGTAATTGTGCAAGCAGTTTTTGCGACTGTGCATATGTAAACGGTGCGAAATCAATTTGCATTTTTATAAGCACTTCTTTCTTTTTTGATTTTCCGAACGGACAGCGGTTGTCCTATTTCATATCTATGCAAAGGAGTTTTCATTTAGTATGGATTTTACCGAAAAACCTTTAAAACAAGACTATCTGTATCGCGGCAAAATTGTCAATTTGCGCGTAGACAACGCAGAACTGCCCGACGGAACAACGGCACTGCGCGAGGTTGTGGAGCACCCGGGCGGCGTGTGCGTGGCGGCGCTGACGGACAAAGAAGAATTGCTGTTTGTCGAGCAATTCCGCTATCCGTATATGGAAACGGTTTTGGAACTGCCCGCGGGGAAATTGGAATACGGCGAAGACCCGTTCGAGGCGGGCAAACGCGAATTGCTTGAAGAAACGGGCGCCGCGGCAAAAACCTACCGCGACCTCGGCAAGCTTTACCCCACCCCCGGCTACTGCGGCGAGATTATTCATATGTATTTGGCGGAAAATCTGACATTTTCCGAACAGCATTTGGATGCGGATGAGTTTTTAGAGGTGCGCCGCATTCCGCTGGAAACGGCGTTTCAAATGGTGATGCGCAATGCAATCCGCGACAGCAAAACACAGGTCGGGATTTTAAAAACCTATCAACTCATAAAAGGGCAGGCGGCAAAATGAAACTGATTTTGGCATCGAATTCGCCGCGCCGCGCGGAAATTCTCACACAGGGCGGCTTTTTGTTTGAAAAACGCGTCGCCGATACCGACGAAGCCCTGCCCGCAGACCTTGCCCCCGCCGCGGCGGTCGAAATATTGGCACAGCGCAAGGGGCGCGCCGTTTTTCGTGCGGCAGACGAGGTTGTGCTTGCCGCCGACACGGTGGTGGCGCTTGACAATCGGATATTGGGGAAACCGAAAGACGAAAATGACGCAAAAGCAATGCTTCGCGCGCTTTCGGGGCGCACGCACAGCGTGTTTACCGGCGTGTATATAACAGACGGCGAACGGGAATTCTTATTTCATACGGAAACGCGCGTGACCTTTTACCCGCTGACCGACGCGGAAGTGGATGCCTATGTGCAAAGCGGCGAGCCGATGGATAAAGCCGGTGCATACGGTATACAGGGGCGCGGGGCGCTGTTTGTGGAAAAGATAGACGGGGATTACTTGAATGTTGTGGGTCTGCCGCTTGCAAAAACGGCAAGAATTTTAAAAGAGGTGCTGTAAACATGAAAACAGGATTGGTTTTAGAGGGCGGCGGTATGCGCGGACTTTACACCGTGGGCGTGCTTGATGTTTTTATGGATCATGACATACACTTCGACTATATCATCGGCGTGTCGGCGGGCGCGGGCAATGCCGCCTCCTATATTTCGGGACAGCGCGGCCGCGGCTACCGTGTCGATACGCAGTATGTCAGCGACAAGCGCTATATCGGGCTTGACCCCATTTTGCACAAGCATTCCGTGTTCGGTTTGGATTTTATTTACGATACCATTCCGCAGGAATTGGACCCGTTTGATTACGACGCATTCCATGCGGACAAAAGCGAATTTGTCACCGTGGTGACCGATGCCGAAACGGGCAAGGCGGTCTATTTCGGCAAAGATAAAATCGTCGGCAAAGATTTTACCGTGATGAAGGCATCGGCGGCATTGCCGATGTTCACCCCGCCCGTGGAATTTGAGGGCAGAAAATACTTTGACGGCGGCGCGGCGGACTCTATCCCCGTGGAAAAGGCGCTCGCAGACGGCTGTGACCGTGTGGTCGTTGTGCTGACGCGCCCGCGCGACTTTGTAAAAGAGCCCGAGCGCATTCGCGCGGCGTATACAAGGATTTTGAAAGCGTATCCGAAGGTCATTGAAACGCTCGACAACCGCCATACGGTTTATAATGCGTCGCTCAAACGTTGTTACGAATTGCAGGATGCGGGCAAAGCCGTGGTGCTTGCGCCCGAATACGCGCTACCCGTGGATAAATTCGGCACGGATAAAGAAAAGTTAGAGCGTTGCTACAATGAGGGGATGCGCGACTGCAAACACCGTTTGCAGGAAATTCAAGCGTTGCTGACAAAGTGAATTTACTTTTTTGCGGTTTTGTAGTATACTGATTGATAATTTGGAAACGAAATTTCGGAAAGGACTGTGTTTGTATGGGAAATCTCGGGCAAAAATTCGCAATGGCAACGGTTGCCGCAATCGGCTCTACGCCTTTGGGCGGTGTGGTGTACCGCTGTATGCGGCACCAAAAAATTCAGCCGAAGGAATTGAAGCATTTTTCTGAACTGATGCCGAATAACGAACGGGAAATCCATCTGACGGCGCATCGCGGGCTTTCGGCAATTTACCCCGAAAATACCGCCGAAGCCTTTACGGCGGGCGGCAAAGCGGGCTTTTACGCCTTGGAGTGCGATACGCACTGCACCACAGACGGCACTTGGGTGGTTTTGCACGACGGCCCGATTAAAACGATGTTCGACGGCACGGGCGATGTGAAGGACTATTCGTACGAAGAAATGCGTAAAAAGAAAATGATAAACGGCGCGAACATTGACAAATACCCCGACGCGCACATCTGCACCTTGCAGGAATACATAGACATTTGTAAAGCATACGGTTGCCGCCCGATGATTGAGGTCAAAGATACGCGCACCGAAAAAATGCAGTCACTCTATGAAATGCTCGTGAAAAATGACATCGTTGAAAGCTGTATTATCATTTCGTTTCACATTTCGGTGCTTCGCGCGCTGCATGCGATAGATAAAAACCTCGAAATGTGGTATTTGATTAACTACATTAATGACAAACGATTGCAAGAGGCAAAGTCCTGCGGCAATGCGGGCATCGCGTTTTGCGCGCAGTATAACGCGCCGCGCCCCGAGGCCATTCAAAAGGTGCACGAGGCGGGACTCACGGCGGCGTGCTGGACGGTGGACAGCGCCGAACTGATCAAACAAATGATGGACTGCGGCGTGAAGTATATCACGACCAATTCCATTTTGCCTGACTGATTTTTGGAGAATAGATAATTTATGACTACATTCTGCCCCCTGTTTTCTTCCAGCAAAGGAAATTGCATTTACATAGGCGCGCCCGACGGTGGCATTTTGATTGACGCGGGAAAAAGCTGTCGCCAAACCGAAATGGCGCTACATAATATCGGCGTTGCGCCCGACAGCATCCGCGCTGTATTTGTCACGCACGAGCACACAGACCATATCAACGGACTTCGGGTGTTTGCTTCAAAATACGGCGCGCGGGTGTATGCCAGCGGCGGCACTTTGGAAGCGCTCGACGAAATGCAAATCATCAACGGCAAATTTGACGCCTACGCCCTCGGCGAACAGGGAACAGAAGTCGGCTCTTTGTTTATCAAGTCCTTTCGCACTTCGCACGATGCCCGCGAGAGTTGCGGGTATGTGATTGCGGCGGAAAGCGGCGAGCGCATGGCCATCGCCACCGACCTCGGCGTGATGACCGACACAGTGCGCGCGGCGATTACGGGCTGTGAAACGGTGCTCCTCGAATCCAACCACGATGTGCGTATGCTCGAAAACAACCCGCAGTACCCCTATCCGCTGAAAAAACGGATTTTGGGCGAACGGGGGCATCTTTGCAACGAGGTTTGCGCCGAAGCGGCGTGCGAATTGGTCAAAAACGGTACAAAGCACCTGTTTTTGGGGCATTTGAGCGAGCAAAACAATCTACCGGCGTTAGCCTACCGCGTTACGGCGTCGGAGCTTGCCGCCGCGGGCGCGGTGGAAGATGCGGATTTCGATTTGCGCGTGGCAAAGCCCGTTTGGGATGAAAAGGCGGTGCAGTTTTGATTGCGGTAACGGTGATTGCCCTCGGAAAATTAAAAGAACGCTATATGCGCGAGTTTGCCGCCGAGTATGAAAAGCGGCTTTCTGCATTTTGCAAACTGCAAATTGTAGAACTTTCGCCCGAACGGTTGTCTGACAATCCGTCACAAAGCGAAATTGACCGCGCGCTTGCGGCAGAGGCGAAACAAATCCTTGCGAAAATCCCGCAAAATGCCTATGTGTTTTCAATGTGCATTGAGGGCAAACAGATGACGAGCGAACAGTTTAGTCAAAAAATATCTACCCTGGCCGTAGAGGGCGTCAGCAATCTTGTATTCGTGCTCGGCAGTTCGTTCGGGTTAGCGGACGAACTCAAAAAGCAGTCCGATTTTCGGTTTTCCATGTCCGAAATGACCTTTCCGCACCAGATGGCGCGGGTGATGCTGTTGGAACAGCTTTACCGTGCGTTTCAAATCGCCAACGGTGGGAAATATCATAAATAGATAAAAACGAACTATACAAAATGCAAAAAATCCGGTTGCGGTTGAACACTACACGCCGGATTGTAGGGGCGGGTTTCCATGCCCGCCCGTTATTTTTATAAACCTCTGCATTTCTGACACGCAAAAACACCCCGCAGAAATTCTTCGGGGTGTTGCTCTGTTTCTACGGGGTTACCCGTTTACTTTTTCACCTGCAAGGTGGCAATGTCGGTTAACGACATTTTGTCGCTCGGCACAATAAATGTGCTTTGCATCAGCGCCTTTGCCGCGTCTAACGAGGTTAAGCACGACGTGCCGCTTTCCACAGCAATGCGGCGCAGTTTAAATCCGTCGCGGTCGGGAATTCTGCCGTGTGTCGGGGTGTTGATAATCAGCGACACATCGCCGGCGTTCAGCATATCGAGAATGTTCGGGCTTTCACCGGAAATTTTGTTGACGGGTCTTGCGTTGATGCCCGCCGCCTGCAAGGCTTTGCGCGTGCCGGGGGTGGCGTAGAATTTAAAGTCGGAATCTTTAAACTCTTGGAGTATTTCGCAAATTTCCGCCTTGTCCTTATCGCGCACGGTGACAATGATTTTGCCGTCCTTCGGCAAGGATACGCCGCCACCGTCAAACGCTTTTAAGAGTGCCTCGTTGTAATCTTGTGAAATGCCGAGCACTTCGCCCGTGGATTTCATTTCGGGGCCTAAGGAAGTGTCTGCACCGATAATCTTTTCAAATGAGAACACGGGCAGTTTAATGGCGTAATAGCCGCTGTTCTTGTAAAGCCCCGTGCCGTAGCCCATATCCGCGATTTTTTCGCCAAGCATGGCGCGCGTGGCAAGCGAAATGGCGGGAATACCCGTCACCTTGCTGATGTAGGGCACGGTGCGCGAGGAGCGCGGATTTACTTCGATGATGTAAACCTCTTCGTGCAACACGATGAACTGTATGTTCATCATACCAATCACATGCAGTGCCGACGCCAAGCGTTTGGTGTAATCCACAATGGTTTTTTGCACCTTTTGTGACAGCGTGACTGCCGGGTACACCGAAATCGAGTCGCCCGAGTGAATGCCCGCGCGGTCTACATGCTCCATAATGCCGGGGATTAAAATATCCCTGCCGTCGCAAATCGCGTCCACTTCGACCTCTTGCCCCATTAAGTATTTGTCAACCAAAACGGGGTGTTCGGAAAGGTCGGGAATGGTGCGGGTGATGATGTCCATAAATTCGGTAATGTCGTCATCATTGGCGGCGATCTGCATACCCTGCCCGCCCAAAACATAACTCGGACGCACCAAAACAGGATAGCCGAGGCTGTGTGCCGCGGCGAGCGCTTCGGTAGCGGTGAACACCGTTTGCCCCTTGGGGCGCGCGATGTCGCAGTATTCCAAAATTTCATCAAAGCGTTCTCTGTCCTCCGCCGCGTCCACATGGTCGGCATCCGTGCCGAGTATCGTCACACCCAAATCGTTGAGCGTTTTTGTAAGTTTAATGGCAGTCTGCCCACCGAACTGCACAATCGCGCCGTCGGGTTGCTCCATTTCCACAATATTCGTGACATATTCGGGCGTCAGCGGCTCGAAATACAATTTGTCCGAAATATCAAAGTCTGTGGAAACGGTTTCGGGGTTGTTGTTGACGATAATCGCCTCACAGCCCGCTTTTTTGAGCGCCCAAACCGAGTGCACCGAGCAGTAGTCAAACTCAATGCCTTGCCCGATACGGATAGGCCCTGAGCCCAAAACCATAATTTTCTTTTTGGTTTTGGTGGTGTCCACTTCGTTTGAAATGCAGTAATCCGAGTAATAGTAGGGCGTTTGCGCCGCAAATTCCGCCGCGCAGGTGTCCACCACCGAAAAACTCGGCTGAATTTTCCACATTTTGCGCAAGTTTTTAATCGAGGCTTCTGTCACGCCGACATTTTTTGCAATCACATCGTCGGTAAAGCCCAAACGCTTCGCTTCTAACAGCGTGTCGCGGTCACAGCAACCGGTTGCGAGCAGTTTTTCCATATCGACAATCACTTTGATTTTTTGCAAAAACCAAATGTCGATTTTGGTGATGCCGTGGATTTTTTCAAGCGGCATACCGTTGTAAATTGCCGCGGCAACCACATAAATGCGCGTGTTGTCAATATTTTGTAAAAGGGTTTCCAATTCCGCATTGGATTTTGCAATCAAATCGTCATACAGCAGGCTTTTGCGGTTTTCCTCCAAAGAATGCATTGCCTTTTGTAACGCTGCCTCAAACGAGCGCGCAACCGCCATGACTTCGCCCGTGGCTTTCATTTGCGTGCCGAGGGTGCGCTTGGCGGTGACAAATTTGTCAAACGGCCATTTCGGAATTTTTACCACGCAATAGTCGAGCGCCGGCTCAAACGAGGCAAAGGTTTTGCCTGTGACGGCGTTCGGAATTTCATCAAGACCGAGTCCCAACGCGATTTTTGCCGCCACGCGGGCAATCGGGTAGCCTGTCGCTTTGGAAGCGAGCGCCGACGAACGCGACACACGGGGATTGACCTCAATAACCGCATATTGGAACGAGTCGGGGTGCAGGGCAAACTGCACATTACAGCCGCCCTCAATGCCCAATTCCGTAATGATATTAAGCGCAGACGAGCGCAGCATTTGATATTCCTTATCCATCAGCGTTTGGCTGGGCGCCACAACGATAGAGTCGCCCGTGTGCACGCCGACGGGGTCTAAATTTTCCATATTGCAGACCGTGATGCAGTTGCCCTTGGAGTCACGCATCACTTCGTATTCGATTTCTTTCCAACCGGCAATGCATTTTTCAATCAGCACCTCGGTCACGCGCGAAAGACGCAAGCCGTTGGCGCAGATTTCGCGCAGTTCCTGTTCATCGTCGGCAATGCCGCCGCCGGTGCCGCCCAAGGTGTAAGCGGGGCGCACAATCACGGGGTAGCCGATTTTTGCGGAAAATTCCACAGCGGACTCGACATCGTGCACCACCAAAGACTCAATGCACGGTTCACCGATTTTTTCCATCGTGTCCTTAAATTCCTGGCGGTCTTCCGCCTTTTTAATGGCGGAGGCGTTAATGCCGATTAAGCGCACGCCGTTTGCCTTTAACACGCCGAGTTCGTCGAGTTCCATAGCGAGGTTTAACCCCGTCTGCCCGCCGAGGGTGGGCAAAATGGAGTCGGGTTTCTCTTTTTCAATGATTTTGGTTAAGGTTGGAATGGTCAAGGGCTCAATATAGACCTTGTCGGCAATGTCACCGTCGGTCATAATCGTGGCGGGGTTGGAGTTGACGAGCACCACTTCAATGCCCTCTTCTTTTAAAGAACGGCAAGCCTGTGTGCCTGCATAGTCAAATTCCGCCGCCTGCCCGATGATGATGGGGCCCGAGCCGATAACCATAACTTTTTGGATGCTTTTATCAATCATCGTATCTGCCCTCCGCCGCCATTTTAATGAATTTGTCGAATAAGAACGAGGTATCCCGCGGGCCGGAATTCGCCTCGGGGTGGAACTGCACCGTAAACACGGGCTTGCCGTGATACACAATGCCCTCTACGGTTTTGTCATTGACATTGATGCAGTTGATTTCGGCATTGCTCGGCAATCCTTTGCCGTTGACCATATACCCGTGGTTCTGCGAGGAGAGGTAAGTTCTGTCCTCGTGCAGGAATTTCACGGGGTGGTTTGCGCCGCGATGCCCGTATTTCATACGCTCGGTTTCGCCGCCGTTTGCGAGCGCCATTAACTGATGCCCCAAGCAAATGGCGAAGGTCGGAATGCCGTAATCGTACAGTTTTTTGATTTCTTTGATGATGCCCACGCAGTCCGCCGGGTCGCCGGGGCCGTTCGACAGCATAATGCCGTCGGGTGCGGCTTTTAAAATTTCCTCTGCCGAGGTCCACGCGGGGTACTGTGTCACAACGCACCCGCGATTGACAAGGCTGTTGGCAATGTTGCGCTTTGTGCCGAAATCCATCAGCGCGATTTTCGCGCCGGTATTATTTTCGCCCAAGACGGTTTTTTCGCGCAGGGTGACGCTTTCCACCAGCTTGTCCTGCTTGAAGGCTTTCAGTACGGCCATGACCCGTTCTTTGTCGGCAATATCCGCCGTCAGCACGCCGCGCATGGTGCCGCTTTCGCGTAACTTTTTGACCAGGGCGCGGGTGTCAATCCCCGAAAGGCAGGGGATATGGTATTCGCGCAACAGGTCGTCGATTGTGCCGTCACAGCGGAAGTTTGAGGGCGTGTCGCACAGTTCGTGCACGATAAACGCGCTCGGCTGTAATTTTTCGCTTTCAAAATCCGCACGGCAAACCCCGTAGTTGCCAATCATCGGGTAGGTCATCACCACACCCTGCCCGGCATAGGACGGGTCGGTTAAAATCTCAACATAGCCCGTCATGGAGGTGTTAAACACAATTTCGCAGGCGGTTTCTGTAAAATCTCCGTGCGCGGTTCCTGCGTAGACGGAACCGTCCTCCAACATCAAATACGCTTTCAATTTTTGACACCGTGCCTTTCGTAAACCTGATTGTTATCAATAAATTTTATCATATTACACTATGGATTTCAACTGAAATCCCCTGAAAATAATTGCCGAATTTAAAAGAAAAGCGACGGTAAAATCCGTCGCTTTAAACAGTCTAAAAAGGTAAATATCCAAAAGAGGAATTTGTGACCAATATCGCGATATAGCCGATATAAATACAAATCATCAACGCGCCCTGCCAACGGCTTAATTTTTTGAAAATCAGCGTGGGAATAATCGCAATGCAAATGACCAACAAACAAATCGGCATATCGAGGAACGCCGACTGTTTCCCGACGGGGAGCGTCCCGCCCGACAAAAATGCGCATATCGGCAAAATCATCGTTAAATCGATGATGTTTGCACCGATAATGTTGCCGATGGACAAATCCGACTGCTTCTTTGCAATCGCGGTGATGGTGGTAACCAATTCGGGGAGCGAAGTCCCGACGGCGATAATCGTTACGCCGATAATTGCTTCGGAAACGCCGAGGCTTTTGGCAATCGCCGTGCCGTCATCGACCAGCAAATCCGCGCCGACCACAATGCCCGCCGCACCGAGCAGGAATTTGGTAACATTGATGACAATATCTTTCCCTGTTGCTTTGGGCCCGCGGTCTTCCTCGGTGATGCCCATGGATTTTTTGCCGGATAGGATATTTTCTGCCATAAATACGGCGAAAATCGCAATCAGAATGATGCTCTGCCACAAATTCAAATCGAGATTGCAGGAGAAGGCGAACAGCGCCGCGACCGCCAAAATCATCAAAGAGCCTTTAAAGGCAACCTCCTTGCGCTTGACAAGCGCGGGCATACATAAAACGGAAATACTCATAATCAAACCGACATTCGCCGTGACCGAGCCGACAGCGTTGCCGACAGCCATATCATTTTGCCCCTTTGCGGCGGCAATGGCGGAAACGAGCAATTCGGGGAGCGTGGTCGCAAAGCTGACGACCGTTGCGCCGATAATGAACTTCGGAATGCCCGTCGCCTCTGCAATCCAGGTGGCGGCGTCCACAAAAATATCCCCGCCCTTGACAATGAAAAACAGCCCAAGCACGAACATAATGACAACATATATCATATTGTCGGGTGCCAGCCCCAAAAGACCGGCGAGAGAAGCGGATATTTCCATTCGGCAAATCTCCTTTTTTGAAGATGGCGCATACGCACAAACTTAATAAATTTTAACATACAATCCGGGCAAAGTCAATATAAAAACCGGTGGAAACTGCAAAACAAAAATCGGGTGAATATATAAATTTTAATTTGTCATTCTGAACGAAGTGCAGAATCTCAAACGGCACAAAGTATGGAATGTGCGTAACGAGATTCTTCGCCTATCGGTGCAGAATGACAAGCGGACAGGCGAACGCGCGTAGTGGCGGGCTTCCACGCCCGCCCGTAAGGTTTGATGTAATTTCGCGGAACGCGTCTCCGGTCGTTCCCTACGCGCAATTTGTAATGCGAATGTGTAGGGAACAACCTTAGTGTTGTTCCGCAAATTTGTATCGAAATTTACGGGCAGGCGTGCAATGCCCATTCCGGCAAATGCTATAAAATCCACGGACGGCCGGGTCGACCGCCCCTACAACGGGTCGTCGAGTTACGGCTGCGCCATTACCCCTTTGTCGCTGCGCGACATTTCCCCTAACAGGGGAATCTCACCGACCCCTACGCACGCAATATATTTTTTCGCGTAGTGGCGGGCGTGCAATGCCCGTTCCGGCAAATGCTATAAAATCCACGGGCGGCCGAGTCGACCGCCCCTACGGTTAGATGTGCAAATAAAAATAAAATTTCATACTATTTAATAAGTATAAAACATATATAAAACAAGCTCCGCCGGGTGCGCTTTTTATGGGAATACCGAAAAATACAAAAAATGCTTGACGAAACCCCTTTCTTGTGGTATAGTACTTGTACCTCTCTAAGAGGGTTCTTTTTTTGTGCCCTGCTTTTTGAGGTAGGCTAAGAAAAGCGGTGTGAACCGCGAATAACGGAGGTGCCGAAATGAGAGTCAAAATCACACTCGCTTGCACGGAATGCAAGCAACGCAACTACAACACGAAGAAAAACAAGAAAAACACGCCTGACCGGTTGGAGATGAACAAGTATTGCAGATTCTGCAAGAAACATACGCTCCACAGAGAAACCAAATAAGACGGAGGAGTATTCATGGCTGACGAAATCAAAAAAGAAGCTGCCGAAACCTCAAAGTCGAACCCGAAGGCGGAAAAAGCAAAGAAAGATACCGCGGCGAAGAAAAATGCTTCGTCAAAAGATGCAAAGGATAAAAAGCCCAACATTTTTGTGCGTATGGGCAAAGCAATCGCCAAATTCTTTAAAGATGAAAGGGGCGAGTGCAAAAAGATTGTTTGGCCGGACAGAAAAACCGTGCTGAAAAGTACTGCGGTTGTTTTGGTGGTCGTTGCAATTCTTGCCCTGATCCTTTGGCTTGTGGATACAGGTCTTTCCGAAGGTGTAAAGGCGCTTATCAATCTTGCCGAAAAGGTCGGCAGCGAAAGCGATGCAGAAGCCGCTGTTACCGAAGCCGGCAGAATGATATCCGGTCTGATCGGTATGTAACGGAGGGCGTTCTATGGCAGAAAATGCAAAATGGTATGTTGTGCATACCTATTCCGGATATGAAAACAAGGTTGCGACAAATATAGAAACCGTTGTGGAAAACCGGAAAATGCATGACCAAATCCTCGAAGTCAGCGTACCCACCGAAACCGTCACCGAAATCCGCGAGGACGGCACCAAAAAAGAGGTGGAACGCAAAATTTTCCCCGGGTATGTGCTTGTGAAGTTCGCCGTCTTTGAAAATGAGGACACGGACGAGGTCAAAATGACCGACGACGCTTGGTATGTGGTGCGCAATACGCGCGGCGTAGCCGGCTTTGTGGGCCCCGAAGGCAAGCCCGTTCCCCTGACGGACGAGGAAATCCTCAAATTGGGTGTTGAAAAACGCGTGATTGAGGTCAATTACGAAAAAGGCGATATGGTCACCATTATTGACGGCGCGTTTGAAGGCGTCATCGGCGTGGTGGATGATATTGACACAGACCAAAATTCCGTCCGCGTCATCATTTCGATGTTCGGCAAAGAGACGCCCGTCGATTTGGAACTTGACCAGGTGGAAACGGTCAAAGAATAAGTTTTGGTAATCAGCGGAAAATCCGCTTTTTATGGCGTGTGGCAACACGCGCCGTGGGAGGGGCAGTCGAAGTCAACTGTTCCGCCACTACCACGAATTTTGGAGGTGCAAACAAATGGCTCAAAAGGTTGTAGGCTTTATTAAGCTGCAAATCCCCGCCGGCAAAGCAACACCGGCACCGCCCGTTGGTCCGGCACTCGGTCAGCACGGCGTTAACATCATGGCGTTCACAAAGGAATTCAATGAACGCACCAAAAACGATATGGGTATGATTATCCCCGTCGTTATCACGGTTTATGCAGACCGTTCTTTCACATTCGTAACAAAAACTCCGCCCGCGGCTGTGCTTATCAAAAAGGCTTGCGGTATCGAGAGTGGTTCGGGCGTTCCGAACAAGACAAAGGTCGCAAAAATCACGAGCGAGCAGATTCGCAAAATCGCGGAAACAAAAATGCCCGATTTGAACGCTTCGAGCGTGGAATCCGCAATGAGCATGATCGCCGGAACCGCGCGTTCCATGGGCGTTACGGTCGAAGACTGATGCTCCTTTGTGGGAGGAAACATCCGATTTAACCACTTTATAGGAGGAAATTCGTAGTTATGAAACACGGTAAAAAATATGCGGAAAGCGCAAAACTCGTCGACAGAACCAAACTGTATGATACCGACGAAGCGCTTGCCCTGACAGTAAAAACAGCAACGGCGAAGTTTGACGAAACCGTTGAAATCCATGTCCGCTTGGGCGTTGACTCCCGCCATGCCGACCAACAGGTCCGCGGCGCGGTTGTGCTTCCGAACGGCACAGGTAAAAAAGTACGCGTTGCCGTATTCGCAAAGGGTGCGGACGCGGACGCAGCGGCAGCCGCCGGTGCGGAAATCGTCGGTGCGGAAGACCTGGTTGCACAGGTGCAGGGCGGTATGATGGACTTTGATGTCTGCATTGCCGCGCCCAATATGATGGGCTTGGTCGGCCGCCTCGGTAAAGTGCTCGGCCCGCGTGGCTTGATGCCTTCGCCGAAAGCCGGTACGGTTACTCCCGATGTGGCGAAAGCCGTTACCGAAGCAAAAGCCGGTAAGATTGAATACAGATTGGACAAAACCAACATCATTCACTGCCCCATCGGCAAGGTTTCGTTCGGCCCCGAAAAGCTGGCTGAAAACTTCAACACCTTGATGGACGCTATCGTGAAGGCGAAACCCGCCGCCATGAAAGGCCAGTACATCAAATCCTGCGTGGTTGCGACCACCATGGGCCCCGGCGTGAAGGTGAACGCCAACAAACTCGGTGCAGCACCCGTTGCGGCTGAGTAAAAAACGGTATTGACATTTCTGTTTTGAAATGTTAATATAGTATCCGCTTGCCGAAGACAGCAGGTGCGTTTTGCGTAAGGACATTTCGTCCGCCTGCCGAGGAAAAGTTGTGAAATGTTGATTTTACACGCCTTTTCCGCTCTGTCGGGAAAGGCGATTTTGTTCTCATAAAGCAAGCGAAAAAATTCTTTTAGGAGGTGAATCCGTTTGCCCAGTGAGAAAGTATTGGAAATGAAGAAACAGCAGGTTGCCGACCTCAAAGCACGCTTTGACGCCGCCTGCGCAGGTGTTATCGTGGACTACAAGGGGATCTCCGTTGCAGACGACACCAAGCTTCGTAAAGAGCTTCGTGAAGCCGGCGTGCAGTACACCGTTACGAAAAACACCCTCATTCATTTGGCGATTGAAGGGACTGACCTTGCGGCGCTTGACAGCGTTTTGGAAGGCACCACTGCCGTTGCAACCAGCGCAGACGATTATGTTGCCGCTGCGAGAATTCTCGGCAAATATGCCGACAGCAATGACAGCTTCAATCTGAAAGGCGGTTTCCTCGATAACGAGGTTATCGGCCTTGACAAACTCCAAAGCCTTGCAAAACTTCCGTCGCGCGAAGTCTTGCTTGCTACCGTACTCAGCGCATTCAACGCGCCGATTGCTGCTTTTGCGCGCGCAATTCAGGCTGTTGTTGACAAGAGCGGGGAAGAAGTTCCCGCCGCTGCCGAAGAAGCAGCACCTGCCGAAGAGGCACCCGCAGAGGCTCCCGCAGCCGAAGCACCCGCAGCAGAGGAAACCCCTGCTGAATAATTTTTAAAAACTATCAAAATATTGGAGGAAAATACAATGGCATCTGAAAAAGTTACCGCATTGCTTGAAGAAATCAAAGCAATGTCCGTTCTTGAGCTTTCCGAGCTCGTGCACGCAGTAGAAGAAGAATTCGGCGTCTCCGCAGCGGCGGCAGTCGCAGTTGCAGCTCCCGCAGAAGGCGGCGCAGCAGCGGCCGAAGAAAAGACCGAATTTGACGTTGTTCTTGCCGAAGTCGGCGCAGAAAAAATTAAGGTTATCAAGGCTGTCCGTGAAATCACCGGTCTTGGTCTCGGCGAAGCAAAGGCTCTCGTTGACGGCGCACCCAAAACCCTTAAAGAAGCTATGCCGAAAGAAGAAGCTGAAGCTGCAAAAGCAAAGCTCGAAGAAGTCGGCGCAAAAGTCGAACTCAAATAAGTTTGTCCTTGACAATGCAAACACCCTGCCGTTTCGCGGTAGGGTGTTTTTGTGTTTGTTATCATAGTTGGATTTTTTGTGTTGTAAAAGACAAATTGGGGGTTGTAGGGGTAATTTGTCATCCTGAGCGAAGCGAAGGATCTCCAATAGCGCAAAATAAAATATACGAGACGAGATTCTTCGCCTAACGGCTCAGAATGACAATGCGAGCGTAGGGGTCGGTGAGATTCCCCTGTTAGGGGAAATGTCGCGCAGCGACAAAGGGGTAATGGCGCAGCCGTAACTCGACGACCCGTTGTAGGGGCGGGTTTCCATGCCCGCCCGTGAATTTTGATGTGATTTCGCGGAACGACACTAAGGTCGTTCCCTACGGGTTGTAGGGGCGATTCACGA
>JBJEPV010000203.1:0-5283 GCA_051881415.1 Candidatus Fimenecus sp. | reverse complement strand
CCCGACGAAGAAGAGCCAGATCTTCTCCACCGCGGCGGATAATCAGACCTCGGTCGAAGTTCATGTTTTGCAGGGCGAACGCGAATTTGCAAAAGACAATAAGACCTTAGGCGTGTTCCACCTCGACGGCATTATGCCCGCACCGCGCGGCGTGCCGCAGATTGAAGTGACCTTTGATATTGACGCCAACGGCATTGTGCATGTTTCCGCAAAAGACCTCGGCACACAGAAAGAACAGTCCATTTCCATCACTTCTTCGACCAATATGTCGAAAGATGATGTTGAAAAGGCGGTCAAAGAAGCCGAGCAGTATGCGGCAGAGGATAAGAAACGCAAAGAATCCATTGATACCCGCAACGAGGCTGACCAAATGGTTTACCAGTGCGAGAAGATTATCAAGGAAAACGGCGACAAAATCCCCGAAGGCGACAAATCCGAAATTCAGGCAAAGATTGACGCCCTCAAAGAAGCCCTCAAAGGCGACAATATGGACGACATCAAGGCAAAGAAAGACGAGTTGACGGAGAAGTTCAACAAGGTTGCCGAAACAATGTATCAAGCGGCGGCCCAAGCACAGGCGGCGCAGGGCGGCGCAAATCCCGGTGATGCGGGTGCACAGGGCGGCAAAGGCGACGACGGCTACTACGAAGCGGACTACACCGACGTCGAATAAAGCAATTTGAAAAGGCAGGGCACACTTGCGGGCGTGTCCTGCCGTAAGGTGAGGAAAGTCGAACCCGATATGGTTTAAAACGGTGTATTTCCGCTTGAACTGCGTTAAAAATCTCGCCATACGGCAGTATGGCAGCGATTTTATGTCTTGTTCAAACGAAAATCTACTCGTTTTAAACTGCTCTGCACCGAAAATGCAGAGAGTACGGATGGATTTTTGCTTTTGAAGCGGCAGTCGGGCTGACACCCGACAACGGTGAAAAAGTGAAAATACGCCGTAATATCAAATTTTCGGCATATTGTATTCAACTCTCCTCACCTTAACCCGATTATAGGGAGTTACTTATATGGCAGAAAAACGAGATTATTACGAAGTCCTCGGCGTGGACAAAAGCGCGTCGGAGGACGAAATTAAAAAGGCATACCGCAAGCTTGCAAAGCAGTATCACCCCGACCTGCACCCCGGCGACAAAGAGGCGGAGAAAAAATTCAAAGAGGCGAACGAAGCCTATGAGGTGCTCTCCGATGCGGAGAAGAAGGCGAAATATGACCGTTTTGGCCACGCGGGCGTGGACCCGAACTACGGCGCAGGGCAGGGCGGCTACGGTGGCGGCTTTGGCGGTATGGATTTTGACCTCGGCGACATTTTCAGCAATATTTTCGGCGGTGGGTTCGGCGGTTTCGGCGGCAGTTCCAATCCGAATGCGCCTCAACGCGGCAGTGACGCGCAGGCGAGCGTAACCGTTTCGTTTGAAGAGGCGGCAAAGGGTTGCGAGCGTGAGGTGGAATTCCGCAGAATTGAAGTCTGCGACGAATGCCACGGCAGCGGCGCGGCGGCGGGCTCTTCGCCCAAAACCTGCCCCGACTGCGGCGGCAGAGGGCAGGTCACTTCGCAACAGCGCACCCCGTTCGGCGTGATTCAAACGCAAAAGGCGTGTTCACGCTGCGGCGGCAAGGGCACGATTATTGATAATCCTTGCAAAAAATGTCGCGGTGCGGGGCTTGTGCGCAAGCCTGCAAAGATTAAGGTGAAACTGCCCGTCGGGATTGACGACCGACAGGTCATCAATGTGCGCGGCCAGGGCAATAAGGGCGCAAACGGCGGCCCTGCGGGCGATTTGCGCGTGGCGGTCAATGTGCGTCCGCACCCGATTTTTGAGCGCGACGGCTACAATGTTTGGGTGGAAATGCACATCAGCTATGCCGCGGCGGCGCTCGGCTGTGAATTGGAAGTGCCCACGCTCGACGGCAAGGTGAAATACAGCATTCACCCCGGCACGCAGTCAGGCGATGTGTTTAAAATGCGCGAACGCGGCATTCAGAGCCTCAACAACCGCGGACGCGGCGACCAGTTGGTGCGCGTGATTGTGGATGTGCCGCGTGATTTGAACGAAGAGCAAAAACGCTTGCTGTTGGAGCTTGACAAAGCTCTCGGCAATGAAACGGCGCACCTCGGCAAAAATGAGGACGAGAAAAAAGGCTTCTTCGGGAAGAAGAAAAAATAAACCGCCGCACCAAAACGGCGGAGAGGTAAAAAATAAATCGGACTGTATAGCATCTTCCTATGCAGTCCGATTTTTCTGTGCGCCCGCAAAGCGGATTATTTTACAGTATTTGACGGAACGGTCAAGACCGTTTCGATTGAAAAATAAAAATGCAATGCGTGCGTAGGGGGCGTCGACTCGGCGCCCCGTAATTTTTTCACAATGCAAATTGGTTTATCGGTAGGGCGGGGGCTCGCCCCCGCCGCAGTTGTTCTTTTCTGTTCAAAAGAATGGTTTCTGCGCGATGGGAGCATTTTCGCGGCAGAAATCACCGGTAAAAATCCTTTTTGCAAGAGAGATACAAAACGGCGGGAGCAAGCTCCCGCCCTACCGTATAAAATTGAATTTGTATCACAAACCGTAGGGGCGGTCGACCCGGCCGCCCGTGGATTTTGATGTGTTTTTGCGGAACGGTCAAGACCGTTCCCTACGCAAACACATTACAATTTGTGCGTAGGGGTCGGCGTCTCGACGACCCGTTGTAAGGGCGGGTTTCCACGCCCGCCCGCAACAATAGATTTAATTTATATTATGGGGCGCCGAGGTCGTCGCCCCCTACAACACCAAATCCAAAATTACAGCACTCTCGCACCGCTTGCCGCTTGCAAAATCCAACGGGCATCTACGGCAGTAATTTTGCCGTCGCCGTTGACATCTGCCGCGGCGGTTTGGGTGGTATCGAATACGCGCGCACCGCTTGCCGCCTGTAATACCCAGCGGGCGTCTGTTGCATTTACACGCCCATCGCCGTTTGTATCGCCGGGCACAGAAACCGGATCAACCGGATCAACGGGGTCAACCGGGTCAACGGGATCAACCGGGTCAACCGGATCAACCGGGTCAACGGGCGCAGGACGCTCGGTATTAAAGGGAATCCCGTGCTCGGTTGCATAGGCTTGTGCGTACGAATCCGCATCACCGTACATCACTTCCAGGGCGGTGCAATTTGTAAAGGCGTCTGCGGCAATGGCTTTCAAATTCGCGGTTGTTTGCACGGATTGCAGGTTGGTGCACTGCATAAAGGCACCGTTGCCGAGCGTCTTTACGCCATTGCCGAGAATGGCTTCTGTAAGCGAGGCGCATTTGAAGAACGCGCGTTCGCCGATTTCTAATTTTGCGGTTGCGGCGGAATCGGTAAGGTCTTGGATTGTTACTTTTGTCATGCCGCAGTTATAAAAGGCTTCTTTGCCGATGGATTCCATTTCACCGGGCAAGGTGACTTCGGAAAGCGCCGTGCAGTTATAGAAACCGTAGTCGCCAATCGATTTCAACGCACTGCCGAAATCCACATTGGTCAGTGCGGTGCAGTATCTAAACGCACCGTTGCCGACAGACACTGTGTTTTCACCGAGTGTCGCATCGGTCATGGCTTCGCAGTATTCAAACGCGCCGTCACCGATGGTGCGCATGGTATTCGGCAAGGCGGCTTCGGTTAATTTTTTACAACTGCTGAATGCATAATCGCCTATATCGGTCAGGCTGTCGCCGAATGTGACATCCTGTAAGACGGCGCAGTTGCGGAATGCGCTGTTGCCGATGGTTTTCAGACTGTTGCCGAGGACGGCAGACTGCATATTTGTGCAGTTGACAAATGCGAAATCACCGATTTCCGTCACACCGTTACCGAGATTTACCTGTGTAACGGCCGAGCAGTTGCCGAATGCATTGCCGCGAATCACTTTGACGCTGTCGGGCAAAAGGACTTCGGTCAGATTTTTACAATCGCGGAAGGAACGGTAGCCGATTTCCTCTAAACCGTCGCGGAAGGTGGCAGTTGTAAGATTTGTGCACCCTTCAAACGCGCCGTATGCGGTGGAATCGCTGTTTGCGATGATACGCAGGCTTGCCGGGAAGTTCGCGCTTTCCAAAACTTCGCATTTGTAAAATGCGCCGTTCTCAATGACCTGCACGCTGTCACCGAATGTGACGGTGCGAAGTCGGTTGCATTTGTAAAATGCGTTTTCACCGATGCGTTCTACGCCGTTGCCGATAGTCGCATCCGCCAGCATTGTGCAGTTTGCAAAAGCATTTTTGCCGACAAAGGTTGCGCTGTCGGGAATTTGCACCGACATCAGCCGCGCACAGCCGCTGAACGCTTTGTCGCGGATTGCGTCAACAGCCGTACCGATGGTTGCCGTTTCCAACATAGGACAATTCTGAAATGCCGCAACGCCGAGATAGGTGACACCGTTGCCGATTGTGGCATGCAACAGCGCGTTGCAGTTTTCAAATGCGCGGTCACCGACGGACTGTGTGCTGTCGGGAATGACTGCTTCTGTGAGCTTTGTGCAGTTTCGGAATGCCTGTGCGCCGATGGTTTCAATGCCGTTGCCGAAATCAACGCTTGCAAGGCTTGCGCAGTTTTCAAACGCACCGTTTCCAATCGTGTTTATGCTGTCGGGAACGGTTACAGTCGGCAGGCTTGTGCAACCGCGGAACGCCTGTGTACCGACAGCCTCAATGCCGTTGCCGAAATCAACGCTTGTAAGATTTGTGCAGTTTTCAAATACACCAAGCAACACATTGGATTCGTTCGGTGTGGCGTCCGCAATCGTTTTAAAACTCGTCGGGAAGCTGAGCGACTGTAATGCGGTACAGTCGGCGAAAGCCTGAGTTTCGATTGTTTCTAAGCTCGTGCCGAATTGTATGGTTTCTAAATGGGTAAACCCTTTAAAGGTGTATGCCGGAATGACTTTCAAGCTGTTGCCGAGCTTGACTTTTTGGAGCGCAAAGCAGTTTTGGAATACTTCTGCACCGAGTGTCTGTACGCCGTTGCCCACTTGCGCATAGGTAAGTGCACTACAATCTTTAAAAGCGTAATCGCCGATAGATTTTGCACTGTCGGGCACAAGCACTTCCGGCAAGCTTGTGCAGCCGGCGAATGCCTGTGTGCCGATGGTTTCTATGCCGTTGCCGAAATCAACGGTCGCAAGGCTTGTGCAGTTTTCAAACGCACCGTTTTCAATCGTGTTTATGCTGTCGGGAATGGTTACAGTCGGCAGGCTTGTGCAACCGGCAAAGGCTGATTTTTTAATTTCGGTTATGGTGTCGGGCAGTTCTACCGTTT
>JBJEPV010000202.1:0-5315 GCA_051881415.1 Candidatus Fimenecus sp. | reverse complement strand
CGGCGGCTTTTCACTTTTTCATCGTTGTCGGGCGTCAGCCCGACTGCCGTTTCAAAAGCAAAAATCCATCCGTACTCTCTGCATTTTCGGTGCAGAGCAGTTTAAAACGAGTAGATTTTCGTTTGAACAAGACATAAAATCGCTGCCATACTGCCGTATGGCGAGATTTTTAACGCAGTTCAAGCGGAAATACACCGTTTTAAACCATATCGGGTTTGACTCTCCTCACCTTGTCCTCAGGTTACCATATTCGGTTGCGGTTGCGCCAGCGACTTTGCTTGTCAGCCGAAAAAAGCCGCAACTTTCGGTTGCGCCGCTGTTTGCGGCATTGCAACCGACCGTTACATTTTCGTCAGTTTTTCAACAAATGCATCTATTCTGTCGCTTTCCAAAGCAAAGGTGCGCAAAATGCCTTGCTCGTGGTCGGCTTTCAGCACCATTTTCGCAACCAATTTATCCGCACCCTTTAATTTTGCGCGGTCAAGCTCCCCGCCCAATGCCGCGGCGGCTTTGGCGTGCTCCAAAAGTTGGGAAGGCACATTGCTCGCAAAATAGGCTTGTTCCTGTTTCGGGAAACAGCAGCATAAAAATAACCCAAGCTCTTTTTGCAACAGTATACCGATTTGCGACAGCAAAAACGCGCGGATTTTGCGGTCGACCGTACCCATACGGACATTACTGCCAACCAAAACGCGGTCATAGGCGGCAAGTTCAAAGTTGTCGCACGCAATGTTTTTCAGGTCTGCCCCGCCGAGTTTTTCCCCGAGGATGTTTGCCGCTTTTTCGGTCGCACCGTTTTTTGTCGCATAAACAATTAAAGTTTTCATTTTACTTTTGCACGCTTTCCAGTGTCAGATTTTGATTGTCGAGTTCGCCGCCCGTGCAAACTTCCGCAAGCAAATGCGGCAACTCGCGCGAGAGGGCGGACAGTTTTTCATTTTGTATGTGCAGTGCGGAAAGGATCGACGACGGCATATTCCCCACAGCGCAAAGCAATCGGCAAAGGGCTTGCGGATATGTTTTTTCAAGTCCCACGCCCGAAAGCACCGACAGCATAACGGCGTTTGCGATTTGTGTCAGCGGTAGATTGCGCACTGCAAGCACATCTTCGGCGGCAATGGCTTTGCCGCCGGGCAAGCGCCGCAAAAGTGCGGCAACATCTTTCACACGCGCACGCAAAATAAAGCGGGCGGCGCGTTGTAACAGCGGAAACCCGTTGCCCGTAAACGCCTGCGCATTTTCGTAGGATACGCCGAAGGACTGCAATTTTTCCGCCGCCTCCGCGCTTGTCCCGTGGGCGAGCGTGGTCAGCACCCCGCCGATTAAATGCACGGCGTGCGCCTCCAAATACCTTTGTGCGTCTACGGTTTTGCCGCCGTAAGTGAATTGCTGTAACAATACCGTATGCAAACGCACTTCGGTGTCGGTAATTTCCACCTCCACACGCGGCGCAGGGTAACCGCACAGCGAGCCGACATTGATTTCATACAATTCTCTGCCGCTTTTGGAAACAAATTTGTCGATGCGCTGAATGTGCGAATGCCCGACAAACAAAAACCGTAAGCCTGCGTCCGCCAACTGCTCGCGCAATTCGTCGCGGTTTGCACAGCAGGCACCGTTGGTCACCAGCGGCGAAATGTGCGGAAACAAAAGATGGTGCTGCATTGCAATTACGGTTTTGCCTGCCGCGGTTTCGCGGCGCACCGTGTCTAAAATCCATTGGAGATGGTCGGGCGTGTAGCCCGCGTGGTCATTGCCGTTTTTGTCGTCAATCAGCGACAAAAGCACCACGGACTCGGACAAGTCCCGCAGGTACGACGCCGTACCGATATGGGTTTTGAAGGTATCGCGCGCGCCGTTCACGCCGAAATCCGCATAAAATTCGTATAATTCCGCGCTCGAAAGCGTTTCGACATCGTTTGACACCTTGTCGCCGTCAAAGCGGCGCGGATTTTTGTCACAGCACCAATCGTGCGTGGCGGTGGTGACAAACACGGGCTTCGTTGTCTGTAAAGTATACAGTTTTTCGCGCATTTTTTCGTGGCAAATGCGCTCGCCGTCATTGGAAAGGTCGCCGGCGATGAGCACCGCATCCGTGTCGCTTGCGGCAATCTCCGAAAACGCCGCCGTCAGAATGGCGTCGGTTTCCGCAAGGCATTTTTGGTCGGAGGCGCTCCGAAGCGCATACGCTTTGCCCGTTACGCCCAGCGACGCGTCATAATAATGCGTGTCGGCAAGCACCGTGAAGCGAAGCGCGCGGCTCATTGCTCAGCCGCCTCGACAGCCGCTTTTTTGGCGTTGCGCGCCTTGATTTCTTCAATCATCTTGTGATGGTCTTTGCCGGAAATGTTGTAGAACGCCATCGGCACGAGCATCAGCAGATAGCCGATTGCCGGCAAAATCGTCGTCATCAAAAACAGCGCCATATTGGTCTGGCTGTTTTGAATGACACTGCCCTCATCATGGGCAACATAGCCTGTATATGCCAAAATCGCCATACCGATAGCCGAGGAAACGGAGTTCTCAATTTTACCCGTAAAGGACATAATCGAAAGCATAATGCCCTCGACGCGTGTGCCTGTTTTCCACTCGATATAGTCGACGGTTTCGGCTTCCATTTCCTTTTGCATTAAGTTTTTGCATTCCAATGGAATGGCGGTAAGCCCCGAAAAGAGCACGGTTAAAATGCCGATGCCCAACGAAACGGGTTGCCCTGCGCCCTTGTGGATATAGCCGTCATAGCAGGTTGCGAAGAACAGCAAATGCAACACGATTGCCACGACACAGCACCCGCGATAGAACGTTCTCGAATCGAACCGCTGGCCTAATTTTTCCACCAATTTCGGCACACCGATACCGGCGATTAAGAAGCCGGGGAATGTAATGACATCAATAAAGACATTGTATTTTTTGTCGAACATCAAATCGGCAACGAAATAGAAGTTGATTTGGTTGGTCACCTTCACCAAAAGGAACAGCAAATTGGCAATGAACAGCATAAACAGTGGGCGGTTTTTGAACAGCAAACGGAAGCAGTCCGAAACCTTGGGCGAGTCCTCATGGTGCACACAGCGCTCTTTGGTGTTGCGGTAGGTAATGCGCGTGAACACCAAAATCCCGACCGCCGAAACGCAGGCGCCCGTTAAATAGGCTTTCGAGGTGTGCGAATTAAAGTAGGGAAGCCACGCCGCGCACGCGACAAACAACCCCGGCAATGCGCCCGAAATTGAGCGAACAATCGAGCTGACGCCGTACAGTTTCGTCCGTTCAAAGCCGTTGGGCGTAATGGCAAAGGCAAGCGCGCCCATCGGAATGTCAAACGCCGTATAGGTCACATCCAAGCCGACAAACAAAAAGGTTGTCCAGGCAACGCACGCCCAATCCGGCATTGTGCCCGGAATGCCTAAGAAAAACAGCAGCATCACCGCCGCCACAAACCACGGCGCAATGCGTATGTACGGGCGCATCTGCCCTTCTTTGGTACGGGTTTTATCGACCAAAACGCCCATAATCGGGTCGTTAATCGCGTCAAAAATGCCGCAGTACAAACGAATTTGCGAAGCGATTTTCATCGGTCCGCCGGGACGGTCTTTAAACCGCACCAACAAAATATCGGTTAAAAAGTAGTTCAAATATTTTGAACCCGTCATTGAGG
This sequence comes from Candidatus Fimenecus sp., assembly GCA_051881415.1. Classification (GTDB taxonomy): domain Bacteria; phylum Bacillota; class Clostridia; order Oscillospirales; family Acutalibacteraceae; genus Fimenecus. The sequence continues at coordinate 1,660 of JBJEPV010000202.1, read as the reverse complement.
TGAACATCCCCTGCGCGCCGCGCCCGAGGGCGTAAGAAATATTTTCACGCCAAGTGAGATAGGTCTCCTCGCCGACATCTTTTTGCACAATTTTGCTGTCCAAAAAGCCTTTGAGGGTTCGTCTTTCGGTTTTCCCTTCTTTTGCCATACTCAATTCTCCTTGTTTTGCAGTTCATTTCGTGCCGCGAGTACATCGCGCATACAAAGCACGGTTGTAAAAAATGAAAGTGCGGCGAGCATGATTGCCGCAAACTGTTTGACGGTTTTCAAATCCGTTCCCTCCAACGAACACAAAAGCACAGGCAGTTGCCTGCCCGTGCTTTTTCGCTTAAAATTTCACAACTTTTTTCAGCCGTTCCCGCGCAGAAAGCGTGACCACCGTGCAAAGCACGATTTTCGCAATATCCCCTGCAATAAACGGCACCACGGTTAAACTCAATGCTTTTTGGAAACTTGAACCGGAAAATACGGTAAACCAAGCCGTGCCCGCCGCATAGCAAATCAGCAGGGAAATGAACAGTGCGCCGACAATGTATACCGCGCGTGCCGCAAGGGGTTTGGTTGCAAGCTTTTTGTCATACACAACCATCGCAAGCGACAAAAACAGCGCAATCACGGGGTACACAAGCAGATACCCGCCCGTCGGCCCCGCCAAACGCGCCGCGCCCGACTGAAAGCCTGCGAACACAGGCACGCCGACAATCCCCAACAGCAAATAGACAAGTTGGGAGACCGCCGCGGTCTTGACGGGCAAAAACAGCCCTGCAAGATACACGGCAATCAGCGAGCAGGAAATCGGCACAGGGCCTATCGGTAAAGAAATTTGCGAAAACACGGCGGTGAACGCCGCGAACAAGCCGCACAATACCGCCGCGCGGATTTGTGCAGATGCTTTTACGGAAACGGTTTTTTGCTCCATGGGGCTTGACTCCTTCTTTTTCTTTTGTCGAATTATGCTAAAATGACGCCGAGCGTGCCTGCGGGCGCCATGACGGCGTTGGACTCATCGGTATCAATGTGCATCGCCAACGCATATTTCGGGCTGACGCGCACAACCGTGTCGCCGAACACCAATGAACGCTCAGCGGATTTGATTTCGACGGATACCACCTGTTTGTCGGTTACACCGTATTTTTCGGCATCCTCGGGGGTCATATGAATGTGGCGTTTTGCAATGATAACGCCCTCTTTGAGCTCCACCTCGCCTTTGGGGCCGACCAATTTGCAAGCACCGCTGCCCGCAATGTCGCCCGATTCACGCACCGGCGCGGCAACGCCGATAGAACGCGCGTCGGAAGCGGAAATTTCCACCTGATTTTCGGGGCGTTCCGGCCCTAAAATCGAAACGGCAGGGAAACTGCCTTTGGGTCCGATGACCTGTACGCGCTCTTCACAGGCAAACTGCCCGGGTTGCGACAAATCTTTTTTCTTGGTGAGGGTGTACCCCGCGCCGAAGAGCGTTTCGAGTGTTTCTTTTGTCACATGCACGTGACGCGCGGAGGTTTCAACCAAAACTGTTTTTTCCATATGTATCCTTTTCTCCCTAAATATGTATTTGCGGCATTTCGCCGCGAATTGATAAATGAAACGGTTATGGATTTCGTGCGTAGGGGCGGGTCATTCCCCCGATAAAATCGGATATAGTATTACGGAACGGTCA
>JBJEPV010000201.1:0-5348 GCA_051881415.1 Candidatus Fimenecus sp. | reverse complement strand
ATTTTATTTTTTTCGTAGGCTCTATTCGGTTACCCCAACATTTATTATAGAGCCTATATTTACTTTTAATAGGTATAAACCTCTCCGGGGAAAGCGGAACGGATATACGCTTCCTGCGGATGGCCGCTTTCCAAATAAATGCGTTTTAAATTCGGGAAGAAAGAAAAGGAAACATTAAATCCGCTGGTTTTGGGAATCCAAAGTTCCTCTAAACTTGTATTGCCGCCTTTGTTCCCGCCGGCTTGCATACGCACATTTTCGGGCATTTTATACACCGTATCTTTCTTGGACAGCGGATAGCAAGAGGCTGTATAGGTATCCCCCGAATGGGTGTGATACAACACGCCGTCTTTGGATATGGCATACGGATTGCCGTCCTCCACATAAATGGCTTCCAACGCGGGGTTTACCATATTTTGTGTCGGGAAGGAAATACAACTGCTGTGTAACCGCAACACTTTCAAATACGGATTATCCTGCAAATTGCAAACATTTTCCACCCCGACACACCAAGAAGGAATGGTGAGCTCTGTGTCTTTGCAGGCGGGGATATAAAACCGCAAGCGCCATTCTTTGCCGCTGAAATAATACAAGCCGCCGCCGATTACACGGTATTGGCGCACATCTGCCGGCAAGGTCACGGTTTCTAATTTGGGGCAACCGGTGGCAAATGCGCCTTGAATGCCTAAATCCGTCGAATTAAAATGAAAGGCGCGCAGGTTCGGGCAATTTTGCACGCAACCGTTATCCACCCACAAATAGGTTTGCCTTGCATCGGTTTCCAATGTGATTTCCTGCACGGTCGCAAGATTTTGAAAGGTGCCGGCAGCAATGCGGCAGACGATTTGCCCGTCAATCACAGCGGGTACAACTACATGCGCGGCAGAACCCGTGTAGCCCGTAATCGCAATGCGAGAGCCTTCCGCAACATAAGTAAATAAGGCAGGGTCATTTTCCGGCGCAAGCGGAATTTCGTTTGTGCCGGTTTCGTCGGTCGGCTCGGTCGGATTTTCCGACGGTAAAACAGGGCTTGTATCGGTCGGTGCTTCCGGGGTCATCCCGTTATCGGGTATTTTGCCGCCGATGTCGGTATTCCCCGAAGGCAAAGCGTTCAACGGTGCCGTCGGCAATAACCCGTTTAAAGGGCTTTGCGGTATACTGAGACCGCCCGCTGTTTGCCCGCCCGTCGGGAAAACGGATGTGGATTCTTCTGCCGCAAGGCTGTCGGGCTCTGTTTCGGAATTTTCCGTTTTGTCCGAACGGTGGGTGGCTGTGAACAGCCCATCCCCGCGGGTGAATGTATGTAACGCAGATACAGGTGAAAAATGCCCGCCCGCAAATGAGAAAAACATACTTGTAAGCAGGGTGACTAAAAGTATACCCGCTGTACAGCGCTCTTCGATTCGGTGCTGTACCCGCCGCACAGCAGACTTTTTGCGCGGTGTTGTACCGCCGCGCGCCGTTGCTGTTTTTTCCGCAATGTTGACCGCCGAAAAGCAGTGAAGGCAAAATACAGCCTCCGTCGGTATGCACGCACCGCAATGCGGACAAATCTTCTGCATAAAATTCCCCTCTTATTTCGTCCTCCGACTCTGTGCTTGCCGCCGCACAGAGCTTACTTTTTCATTTTCATGGAAATATCGAACGCTTTGACGGAGTGCGTCAGCGCGCCGAGCGAGATAATATCCACGCCCGTTTTGGCAACCTCGGCAATCGTTTCCAGGGTGATGCCGCCCGACGCCTCAGTTTTGGCGCGCCCGTCAATAATTTCGACGGCTTCGCGCATCATCTCGTTTGACATATTGTCAAGCATGATAATATCTGCCCCCGCCGCGAGCGCCTCGCGTACTTCCGCAAGGTCGCGGGTTTCCACTTCGATTTTCACCATATGTCCGAGTTTTTGGCGCAAAGCGGCAACGGCGTTCGTAATCCCGCCGCCCGCGTCAATGTGGTTGTCTTTGAGCATCGCGCCGTCCGACAAATTAAAGCGGTGGTTTTTGCCGCCGCCGCAGGTCACAGCGTATTTTTGCAACGCGCGAAGCCCCGGGAGCGTTTTGCGCGTATCGGTGATTTGGGCGTTGGTGCCTTCTACAAGTTCTACTGCCGCGGCGGTCGCCGTTGCAATGCCCGACATATGCTGTAACAGGTTTAATGCCGTGCGCTCGCCTTTCAACAGCAGTACGGTTTTGCCCGAAAATTCGGCAATCAAATCGCCTTTTCGGATTTTGTCGCCGTCGTGTTTATAGATTTTGGCTTCAAAGGTATCGTCGAGAAGTTCAAATACACGCATCGCAACCGACAGCCCGCACAGCACGCCGTCTGCTTTTGCAACAAAATAGGCTTCGTCGCGTTGGTCTTCGGGAATTAAATAGTCCGAAGCAACATCTACATAGTTTATATCCTCTTTGAGTGCGTTTACAATAATTTCATCCACATAAAACTGCGGCAGGTTCATCCCTCGTCAACCTCCTTGAGTATGATATGTGCCACCGTCGCAAGGCTTAACGCCTCGCAGTAGTCGGGCGTAATGGCGAATTTGCCCGTTTGCAACCGTTTGAGTATCGCGTCCACGCGTTTTAACCCTGTGCGTACCGCGCCGGGGTCGGGAATGACGAAATAGGCGCGTTGCATAATGGAGCGAATTTCTGTGCGCAAGCCTTTGGGAAGCGGCGCGCCGGTAATATCCGTCTTGTGGTCGGTCACCGCCGCGTGCGCAAAGCCTGCGTTTACACAGCGGGTAATATCCTCCGCCGCGCGTCTGCCGAACACAAGCGCCTCCAAAAGCGAGTTCGACGCCAAACGGTTTTTGCCGTGTACGCCCGTGCAGGAACATTCCCCGACGGCGTATAGCCGTGCAATGCTTGTCCGCGCGTCTAAATCCACGCCGATGCCGCCCATCAAATAGTGCTGGCAAGGGAAAACAGGGATTAAGTCTGTGGTAATATCCACCCCGTGCTTTTTGCACCCCTCGTAAATGCCCGGAAAACGGTTTAACAAATAGTCGCGGTCGCGGTGGGTGATGTCTAAGTAAAAATTGTTACTGCCCGTTTTGCGGCTTTCCATAATGATGCATTTGGAAACCACGTCGCGCGGGGCTAATTCCAAGCGCTGGTCATAGCGGTGCATAAAGCGCTCTTTTTTGCAGTTTAATAAGTACGCGCCCTCGCCGCGCACCGCCTCGCTGATTAAAAACTGCTCGCGGTCCGCGCCGTTAAAGGCGGTAGGGTGAAACTGCACATAACTCAAATGGTTAATCGTCGCGCCGAGTTCATATGCCAAACGGATGCCGTCGCCCGTTGCCACGGCGGGGTTGGTGGTGTATTTATACACTCTGCCGATGCCGCCCGTCGCCAAAACACAGTAGTCGCAAAACACCGTGTGCGCCTCGCCGTCTTTTAAAATGTCGGCGCAAAAGCCGCTTTTCACTTTTTTGAGCGCATAGACCATCGCGTTTGGTACTTGCGTAATGTTTTTATGTCTGTGAATTTCCAAAAGCAATTTGTTGACGATTTCCGCGCCCGTTGTGTCCTTATGGTGCACAATGCGGCGGCGGCAATGCCCGCCTTCGAGCGTCTTTTGAATACTGCCGTCGGGATTTTTGTCAAACTCCACGCCGTAGCCCATAATTTTGCGCACATCATCGGGGCCCTCGTGCACCAGCACATTGACCGCGTCGGGGTCGTTTGCCTGTTGCCCGGCAACCATTGTGTCGGCAAAATGTAAATCGAAGCTGTCGTTTTCAAAGCTCAAAACCGCCGCAACGCCGCCTTGCGCCAAGGAACTGTTGCAAAGTGTATCCTCTTTTTTCGACAGCATCAAAACCGACAGATTTTCGGGGAGAGACAGCGCGGTATAAAGCCCGCCGAGGCCCGTGCCGACAATCAATACATCATATTTCTTTTCCATAGTATCACGACCGAGAATTTAGTTTTCCTGTAATTTCTTTATCATAATTTTTGCGGCTTTATAAATATCGCCGCACCCCAAGGTCAGTACCAAATCACCCGCTTTGGCATTTTGCAGTACAAAGTCGGCAACCTCGTCGAAGGTGTTAAACCAAACCGAACCGGGGATTTTTTCGGCAAGTTGGGCGGTGTATACATTGTAGGTGTTCACTTCACGCGAGCCCATAATTTCGGTCAGCACGCAGTGGTCGGGAATTTGTAAGACTTCCGCAAAATCGTCCATGAGCATATAGGTGCGTGAAAAGGTGAACGGCTGGAATACCGCCCAAACGGAGTTGTACCCCATTTTCATTGCCGCCTCCAAGGTGACGCGCAACTCGGCAGGGTGATGGGCGTAATCGTCCGCAAAGGCGATGCCTTTGTATTCGCCCAAATTTTCAAACCGTCTGCCCGCGCCGCCGAAAGCCTCCAATCCTTTTTTGCAATCGGCAAACGAAGCGCCTGCGTGCATACTTGCGGCAATCGCCGCCAAAGCGTTCAGAATATTGTGCCGCCCCGGGACTTTCAACTGCATGTGCCCCAAAACTTCGCCCTTATAAACCACATCGAACGCATAGTATGCGCCGCGAATGTCGGTGATATTCGCGGGGGAGTAGTCATTTTTCGCCGCAAAGCCGAATGTGATTTCGGTTTTACCGTTTACACCTTCCATCGCCTTTAAGGTGTTTTCGTCGTCGCCGTTGTAAATCACGGCGTCCGTTGCCATTGCGGCAAATTTATGGAAACTCAAAATCAAATTGTCCAGCGTTTTGAAGTAGTCGAGGTGATCCTCGTCAATATTTAAAATGACCGCAACGGCAGGGGAAAGCTCCAAAAAGGTATCGACAAATTCGCACGCCTCACAGACGAAGTTCTCGCTTTTGCCGACGCGCCCGTTTGCGCCGATAAGCGGTAATTTGCCGCCGATGACCGCCGACGGGTCTAAATCGGCAGTCAGCAGGATTTGCGTGGTCATCGAGGTGACGGTCGTTTTGCCGTGCGTGCCGCAAACACCGATGCAGTTTTTATACAGTCTCGAAATTGCGCCGAACAGCTTGGCGCGCTCAAAGGTCGGAATACCGCTTGCTTTCGCGGCAACAAGCTCGGGGTTATCCTTTAACAGCGCCGCAGTGTAGACAACCATTTCGGCACCCTCGATATTTTCGGCACGCTGTCCCATCGTGACGGGAATACCCAGCGCCCGAATCCGCGCGAGTGTATCGCTTTCGTTGTTGTCCGAACCCGACAGTTCGTACCCCTCGCTGTGCAGAATTTCCGCAAGCGGGCACATACCGCTGCCGCCGATGCCGATAAAATGAATGCGTTTGACCTGCTTTAACAGGGTATCTATATCGTGCATATTAAGAATCCTTCCTTACCGAATGACATATATATCCTTATTAG
>JBJEPV010000200.1:0-5454 GCA_051881415.1 Candidatus Fimenecus sp. | reverse complement strand
TAAACCCCAAAACGCAGGTGCAAAACCCCGTTATGCTTTTGGTGTATATTTCGGCAATTCTGACAACCGGGCTGTGGATTGTTTCCCTGTTCGGATTAAAAGACGCTTCAAGCGGCTACACCTTGGCAATCGCCGTGATTCTGTGGTTCACTTGTATTTTTGCAAATTTTGCCGAAGCCATTGCCGAGGGCAGAGGCAAGGCGCAGGCAGACGCTCTGCGAGCTTCAAAAAAAGATGTAGAAGCGCATAAAATACCCTCTGCCGATAAAAAGGAGCAGATAACCGCCGTTTCTTCTGCAACGCTTAAAAAAGGCGACATTGTCATTGTAAAAGCAGGAGAGCAAATTCCGGGCGACGGTGAGGTGATTGAGGGCGCCGCCTCGGTAGACGAAAGCGCTATCACAGGCGAATCCGCACCCGTTATCCGTGAGGCAGGCGGTGACAGAAGCGCCGTAACAGGCGGTACTACCGTACTTTCCGATTGGATCGTGGTGCGGATAACAAGCGAAGCGGGCGAAAGCTTCCTTGATAAAATGATAGCAATGGTCGAGGGCGCTTCCCGTAAAAAGACGCCCAATGAAATCGCGTTGCAGATTTTTCTTGTTGCGCTTTCCATTATCTTTATTCTCGTTACGGTATCGCTGTATACCTATTCCATATTCTCCGCAAAACAGGCGGGAATTGACAATCCGACCTCTGTTACTACCTTGGTGGCTTTGCTTGTCTGCCTTGCCCCTACCACCATCGGAGCATTGCTTTCTGCTATCGGCATTGCGGGAATGAGCAGACTTAATCAGGCAAATGTTCTTGCTATGAGTGGCAGAGCCATTGAAGCCGCAGGCGATGTGGACATACTTATGCTTGACAAAACAGGTACGATTACGCTCGGCAACCGTAAGGCAAGTGCTTTTATCCCCGTAGACGGTGCGAATGAGCGGGAACTTGCCGATGCGGCACAGCTCTCTTCTCTTGCCGATGAAACGCCTGAGGGCAGAAGCGTGGTTATTCTCGCAAAAGAGAAATTCGGTATTCGCGGCAGAGAACTTTCCGACAAAAATATGACCTTTATTCCTTTTACGGCGAAAACCCGCATGAGCGGTGTTGATTATGACGGCAATGAAATCCGCAAGGGAGCCGCCGATACAATGCAAAAATATGTGACCGAAAACGGCGGCGTTTATTCCGAAGAATGTGCCCGAATTGTTAAAGAAATTGCAAACAAAGGCGGAACTCCGCTTGTTGTGGCAAAAAATCATAAGATTTTAGGTGTTATTTATCTGAAAGACATTATCAAGCAGGGCGTAAAAGAGAAGTTTGCGGATCTTCGTAAAATGGGTATAAAAACCATTATGATTACAGGCGATAACCCAATGACCGCCGCCGCTATTGCGGCAGAAGCGGGCGTGGACGATTTTCTTGCCGAAGCAACGCCGGAGGGTAAGCTTCAAATGATCCGTGATTTTCAAAGCAAGGGACACCTTGTAGCAATGACGGGCGACGGTACAAACGACGCTCCCGCGCTTGCACAGGCTGATGTGGCGGTTGCGATGAACACCGGCACCCAGGCGGCAAAGGAAGCGGGAAATATGGTTGACCTTGATTCGTCACCGACAAAGCTGATTGATATTGTCCGCATCGGCAAACAGCTTTTGATGACAAGAGGCAGTCTGACTACCTTCTCCATAGCGAACGATGTTGCAAAGTATTTCGCCATTATCCCCGCCTTGTTTACGGGACTGTACCCGGGGCTTTCGGCACTGAACATTATGGGTCTTCATTCCCCGCAAAGCGCTGTTTTATCGGCAATCATCTACAATGCGCTGATTATTATTGCGCTGATTCCGCTGGCACTTAAAGGTGTGAAATATCGTGAAGTTCCAGCGGGCAAGCTTTTATCGCGCAACCTGTTAATTTACGGTCTCGGCGGTCTGGCGGCGCCTTTTATCTTCATTAAGCTGATTGATATGCTGCTTGTACTGTTCGGCTTGGCATAAGGAGGTTTTACGATGAAAACATTAAAAAATGTACTGCCAAGGGCTGCTGTTATCTTTCTTATTTTTACATTGCTCTGCGGCGTGGTTTACACAGGTATTGTAACAGGCATTGCACAGCTTATTTTCCCCGATAAAGCAAACGGAAGTATTATTGAGGTTGACGGAAAAAAGTACGGTTGTGAATTACTCGGTCAGCAGTATACGGACAACGGACATATGTGGGGGCGCATTATGAATATTGATGTTTCAACCTACAAGGACGAAAACGGAAAAACGCTGATGTATGCCGCACCGTCCAACCTTTCCCCGGCAAGCGAAGAATATGAGGCTTTGGTGAAAGAGCGTGTGGAAAAACTGCGGGAGGCTAACCCCGATATGGACGAAACGGCAATCCCCGTTGACCTTGTAACCTGCTCGGGCAGCGGACTTGACCCGCATATTTCCCCCGCCGCCGCTGAGTATCAGGTAGCAAGAATTGCCAAAGCTCGTGGTATTTCCGAGGCAGAGGTGCGAAAGGTGATTGAACAATGTACAGACGGTAGATTCCTCGGCGTTTTCGGGGAAAAAACGGTCAATGTATTAAAGGTGAATTTAACCTTGGACGGCATTTTATCATAGACGAACAAAAAGAACCGTTTGCGCAGAAAGTCGGTTGCGCAGATAGCTTGTCTTTATACAATCTTAATACATAAACCTGCATTCTTAATGTGCACTTAACACAATTTCCGCTATGATAAGTGCAGTACGGGAGGGGATTTCTGACTTCCGACTTTGTACGACATTTTTCAATGCGGAAAAAAGGGGCGCGAAAATATATGAAATCGGTATTGCTCATCGGGCTTGGGCGCTTCGGCAGACACATCGCCAAAAAGCTCAATGAATTAGATCATGAAGTCTTGGCAATAGACAGGCAGGAACGGCGGGTGGACGCGGTTCTGCCGTATGTTACCAATGCACAAATCGGGGATACCACCGATATAGACTTTCTGCGTTCTCTCGGCATTCGGAATTTCGATGTTTGCATTGTGGCAATCGGTGATGATTTTCAAAGCTCTTTGGAAACGACATCCTTTTTAAAGGATTTGGGCGCAAAAAAGGTCGTTTCTCGGGCGGCGCGAGATGTGCAGGCGAAATTTTTACTGCGCAACGGTGCGGACGAAATCGTGTATCCGGAAAAACAGTTGGCGAATTGGACGGCCATACGCTATACCGCCGACCACATTTTCGATTATATCGAATTGAGTGCAGATTATGCCATTTTTGAAGTTGCCGTACCGCAGGATTGGGTCGGGAAAAGCATCGGGCAGTTAGACATTCGCAACCGGTATAATATCAATATTATGGCGGTCAAGCAAAACGGTGTGCTGAATATGAATATTACATCGGACACACAACTGCGCGGGGACGAAACCATGCTCGTATTGGGCGACCGAAAAAGTGTGCATAAATGCTTTCACATTTGATTGCAGAAAGGCGTATTATGAAAATCGCAGTAATCACTCTTTGCGCTGTGTTTGTGTTTTCGTTCCTTTATGGTTTGTTGAAAAAACTCGATGATTTTTTATCGAAAGACCAAAGCGATTTTGTACCGAAAGAAAAGCCAAAAAAATAACACGCCCATAAAACAAATGTGGCAAAACCGTTCCGTTTGTGGTATACTTTTCCCGTGTTCGCGGCAGGGAATTTGCCGCTGAACGGTTTGGCTGAAAATCGATAGGAGGCGCGCATATGGCAGAACCAAGACAAAACCCGGACGAGCTTTTGCGCGTCGTGCAGCAAGAGGAAAAGCAGACAGGTCGCGGGCATTTGAAAATTTTTTTCGGGTATGCCGCCGGTGTCGGTAAAACCTACGCGATGCTGGAAGCCGCGCACGCGGCAAAACAGCGCGGTGTGGATGTTGCGGTGGGGTATATTGAACCGCATGCCCGTCCGCAAACCGCCGCGCTTTTAAAGGGATTAGAGCGCATTCCGACAAAGACGATTTTATACAATTCCATTACATTGCAGGAATTCGATATTGATGCCGCTATTGCAAGACATCCGCAGTTGATTTTGATTGACGAATTGGCGCATACCAATGCGCAGGGATGTCGCCATGCAAAACGCTATCAGGATATTGAGGAGATTTTAAAAGCGGGCATGGATGTGTATACCACGGTCAATGTCCAACATATTGAAAGTCTCAATGATATGGTGGCGTCTGTTACAGGCATTACGGTCCACGAACGGATTCCCGATTCCATTTTTGACAATGCCGACCAAGTTGAATTGGTCGATATTGAACCGCAGGATTTGATTGACCGCTTGCAGACAGGCAATGTATATACAGAATTGCAGGCACAGCGTGCCGTGGCTAATTTCTTTACGCTCGAAAATCTGACGGCATTGCGCGAAATCGCTCTGCGCCGCTGTGCCGACCGCGTAAACCGCTTGACCGAGCAAGCCCGTATTAAGAATAACAGTGATTATCATACAGACGAGCATATTTTGGTCTGCTTGTCCTCGGCGCCTTCTAATGCGAAAATCATCCGTAACGCCGCCCGCATGGCAAATGCATTTCGCGGTGCCTTTACGGCGTTATTTGTAGAAACGCCCGATTTTTCGGCGATGCCGGAGGACGATAAAAAAAGACTGCGCGCCAATATTCGGCTTGCGCAACAATTGGGTGCAAAAATCGAGACGGCTTACGGGGACGATGTACCGTATCAAATTGCAGAGTTTGCAAGAATTTCAGGCGTGTCCAAAATTGTTATCGGCAGAAGTGCGGCGGCAAAAAAGCATTTGTTCGGCAAACCGACGTTGACGGAAAAACTGATTGCCGCGGCTCCGAATTTGGATATATATGTCATCCCCGATGCGGCGTCTTCCGCCTCGGAATACCGCACCATCAAAGAGAAAAAACAAAGCAGCATCGTGTTTTCCGCTTCCGATATTTTGAAAAGCATCGGCATTTTGATTGCGGCAAGTCTCATTGGTACGGTATTTGATAAACTCGGACTTTCCGAGGTCAATATCATCACGGTTTACATTCTCGGGGTGTTAATCACCTCGGTCGTGACGCAAAATAAAATATATAGCCTGATTGCCTCTATGGTTAGCGTGATTGTGTTCAACTTTCTGTTCACAGAGCCGCGCTACACGCTGTTGGCATATGACAGCGGCTATCCAATCACCTTTGTGGTTATGTTTTCGGCGGCGTTGATTACGGGAACGCTGGCTGTTCGGCTGAAAAATCACGCAAAACAGTCTGCACAGGCGGCATTTTGTACAAAGGTGCTGTTTGATACCAACCAATTATTACAGCGGGCAACAGGGAAAGACGAAATCATTACCGTAACCGCCAATCAGTTGGTGAAGTTGCTCGGCAAGCATATCATTATCTATCCTGCAACAGCGGGCACATTAGAAGCACCGCAGGTATTCAGCGTGCCCGATGCCGCATTTCTTGCGGAATAGATCG
>JBJEPV010000199.1:0-5463 GCA_051881415.1 Candidatus Fimenecus sp. | reverse complement strand
GTTCCGCCAGACGCCATAAAAATTTACGGGCGGGCGTGGAAACCCGCCCCTACAACGGGTCGTCGAGACGCCGACCCCTACGCACGAAATGCATTTTTAGGGTAGGGCGGGGGCTTGCTCCCGCCGTTAATTTACATCGAACCCTACGGCGGGGTCAAGACCCCGCCCTACCATATAAACACAACCCCCAATTTGTCATCCTGCGCGAAGCGAAGGATCTCCAATAGCACAAAATTAAAATATATGAAACGAGATTCTTCGCCTATCGGCGCAGATGAAAAAACGGGCGGGCACTGTGTGCCCGCCCGTGCTTTATGCCTAAATCTGCGTCATACCGCCGAGGAGAATACCGAAATTGTCTTTATAAATCTCGTCAAACTGCGACAGCGGCAGGGGGCTTTGCCCGCGCCCGATTTCTATGGTATATCCCGGGCGGTCATAGGCTTCAATAAACCAATCTTTATACCCCGCAAAGCCCGAAGCATAGGGCGTTTCCTCCACCGCGTAGCCGCTGACCTCGCCGAAATATTCGGCAATCTCCCGCGAGCGCGCCGGCTCGTAATCGAGATATTTCCAATAAATAATTTCCCCTTGGCTGTGGTACGAGAGCGTCAGCAGGAAATTGTGCGTGCGCGTAAAGGTGAACATGGAAAAGCTTTCGGGTGCAACCAATGGCGCCGTGCCGACGAAATCCCGCGGGGCAGGCGTGCGGAAACCCTGTTCGTATTTGATGCGTTTCGCTTCTTCCCAATTCGCGGGATACTGCAAATTCAAATCCACACCCTCAATATTCGCTTTCCAGCCGTTCGGGAACGGAATTTCGGGATAGGCGTCGGCAATCTGCCGCGCGCGGTTGTAATACCCGCCGCTTGTAAGCATACCCGTCACCAAATCCACCCCGTCGGGATTGACCATCGGCACCAAATACAGGCTGTATTCCCGAAACAGGCGTGCGGCGAGCACATCACCGAGTTTTTCCCCCAAGGCGTAACTGTCGGCAAATTCTTCGGCAAATTTCAGCAAAACGGGCGTTGTCAGCCACTCATTGGCATGGTGTGCGGCGTTGTAAAACACCTGTTTTTCGCCTGTGCCGATGCGCAAAAAGGAAATCGCTTTGCCCATCACGCTTTTGCCGGTACTGCCGCTTTCCAAAAACGGATACCGCACTGAAAGCCCCTCCACAATCCACGCGGTGAGGATAGAGGAATAGGGAACATTCGTCGGCACCAGCGGAAAATCAAACGGAATTTGTACCCGCGTGCCCACTTGCAAATTTTGCGGGTTGACCGTTGGGTTGGCAAGTAAAATGCGGTAAAGCGGTGTGTTGTAGCGTTGCGAAAGTAAAAAGAGCGTGTCGCCGCTTTTCACAATATGCGTGGTGTAGCCCTTTAAATACGGGTAGAGCTTTGCCCAAGTGCGTTTGCCGACTGCGCCGTCGGGCGAAAGTCCGTTTTTGCGCTGAAAATCGCGCACCGCCTCTGCCGTAGCGGCACCGAATACGCCGTCCAAAGCGAGGTCCGTATAGCCCGCGCGGATAAGTGCCAACTGTAAATAGTAAACCGCTGTGCCGCGTGCACCGTACCGTAATACTTCCATAAAAATCCCTCCCACATCGTTCTGCTTTATGGATATGGTGCGGAACACGCAAAAAGACCGCGGGACGGGTTGAATTTTTATTTGATTTTCGGTATGATAAGAGAGAGCACAAAAAGGGAGTGGTTTTTGTGACACCGCAGGAATTGGTAACCTGTGCGCTGGACGCGCAAAAAAACGCCTATGCGCCGTATTCGGGGTTTCGCGTGGGCGCGGCACTTATGACAAAGCAAGGCAAGGTCTATTTGGGCTGTAATATTGAAAACAAAAGTTTTTCGCCGACGGTCTGCGCCGAGCGCGTGGCGCTGTTTTCGGCAATCAGCGCGGGCGAAACGGAGTTCGCGGCGCTGGCGGTGGTCGGTTGCGACAAAGACGGCGTATATAAGCATTTTTGTACGCCGTGCGGCGTGTGCCGTCAGGTGTTGACGGAATTTTGCGCGCCTGATTTTCAGGTGATTTTCGGCGACGATACGCTCGACTGCGAAGCGCATACCCTGCAAGAGTTACTGCCGTTGGCATTTGACCTGTAAAATGTATTTTGTGCGTAGGGAACGGTCGTACCGTTCCGCAAACCTCCCCATTCATTGGGGAGGTGGCACGCGCAAAGCGCGTGACGGAGGGGCAAAACGCATCAAAATTCACGGGCGGCCGAGGTCGACCGTCCCCTACGAACGCAATATATTTTTTCGCGTAGTGGCGGGCTTCCACGCCCGCATAAAATCACATCAAAATCCGCGGGCGGCTGGGTCGACCGCCCCTACGCACGAAATGCATTTTCAGGGTAGGGAACGGTTTTGACCGTTCCGCGAAATTGTATCGAAATTTACGGGCGGGCACGGAGACCCGCCCCTACAACCCGTAGGGAACAACCTTAGTGTTGTTCCGCAAAATAACATCAAAATTCACGGTGCGCCGAGTCGTCGCCCCCTACGAACGCAATATATTTTTTCGCGTAGTGGCGGGCTTCCACGCCCGCATAAAATCACATCAAAATCCGCGGGCGGCTGGGTCGACCGCCCCTACGCACGAAATGCATTTTCAGGGTAGGGAACGGTTTTGACCGTTCCGCGAAATTGTATCGAAATTTACGGGCGGGCACGGAGACCCGCCCCTACAACCCGTAGGGAACAACCTTAGTGTTGTTCCGCAAAATAACATCAAAATTCACGGGCGGGCGCGGATTTTCTCCGAAAACGGGCACCCTTTTGTCCGCATTCGCGGACATTTCCCCTGTCAGGGGAATCACCCGCCCCTACAAACGGGCGCGCAATGCACGCCCCTACGCTCCTATTGTATTTTTTGCGTAGGGAACGCCATTGCCCGTTCCGTTAATTACCCCCTCAAACCCCAAATTGTCATCCTGCGCGAAGCGAAGGATCTCAAAAAGCAAAGTACCGTAGAAACGAGACTTGCCACCGAACGGCGCAAATGCCAATTCTCAATTCGCAACGCTACCCGTGTACGCACCTGAAAACACCGCCTTCGAGTGCGCCGGGTTGCTTTGTTTATACGCTTTTGTAACAAATATTCCCAAAAAAACAAAAGACCGCGATGTAAGCTGAACCTTGCATCGCGGTTTTTATTTTTTTATGGTGGGGTTGTCGGTAAGCCCTGCGATATAATCAATGCTGACATTGTAAAGCTTTGCAAGGCGGATAATCAGCTCAAACGGCGGCTCGCGTTTTCCCTGTTCGTAATTTGTGTATGTGGTTTTGTGCATATGCAGGATTTCGACCAGCTGTGTTTGCGTTAAATCCATATCTTCCCGCAAATCGCGCAATCGCGGATAGTAGTGCATAATTTCTCACCTCAACGGTATTATTACACGATACAACATATGTTGTTGACAAAATACATCATATGTTGTATTATTGTGTCATGATTTGGTGCCTATATTCGCAAATATATTCTGTATATCACAAGAAAAGAATTGTAAAAAATGCATATCAAAAAAACGGTTTATGAGCAACTATTGACATATTGTCCTGATTTTCCGCCGGAAAGCGGTGGAATTTTAGGTGGGCGAAATGGCGTTGTAACGCAATTTGTGTTGGACTTAGGGCTCACAACAACCCATGATGATTTTTATATTCCGAATGTAGAATATTTCAACGATGTGATTTCTATGTGGCAGACAATCGGAATTGCATTTTACGGCATATTGCACACGCATCCCGAAAACAGTAAAGAACTTTCACCCGCAGACCGTGCTTATATACTGTCCGTTATGCAGGTGATGCCCAAAACGATTGAATGTCTGTATTTTCCGCTCGTTTTCCCACGAGTGGGTATTCGTGCATACAGCGCCGTTCGGAAAGAAAACAACATAACCCTAAAAACGGAAGATGTTATTTTGGTGCTTTGAATACGATTTGATACACTTCGGTGTCAAAATATAATAAGGAAGGATTTGAAAAAATGAAAAAAGAAAAACAAGGTGCAATTGTATTACCGCAAGGTTATTTTTGCGGCGGAAATTGCTCGGATTGCCGTTATTTTGAATACAGAAAAACCGACGCAAACGGCAGGGGATATTGCAATCACTACGGACACTATTATTATCCCTCGGAACGGCAAGGATGCCTTTCTTACGAGAAATAATACAGAGGGATTTATCAAAGGAGGTTCGCGGTGGTTGACAAAAACAGCATTTCCTATATGAAGGATTATCTCAACTATGCAATGCAATTTGAGAAATATATCTATATTTGGGAAAATGCAATGCGCAATATCAATACACGTTTGCACGATTTGGCTGCCGAAGAAAAAAGATTGGAAAGGCAGAAAAAACAGTCGAATATTTCTTTGCAACACCTGGATGCAAAATATGAACAGCAAAGGAAGCAAAAACAACAAGAGGCGCAGAACTATAAAAGGAATGCAAATAAGGAACTTGCAGTCCTTTTGGTTGATATCGCACTTTGTATTCTTTTCGGGATGTGGTTGGTGGGCTACGGGCTGGAGAAAAAAGGGCAAGGCTTGAATCATTACAGTATTTGGCTGATTTTGCTTTTTTCTGCTATCGGAACCGTGGCGGCGTTCTTATTTACATTTGTAGGGCCGATTTTTCTTGGCCTTTATACAGGTAGTAGGGCGCAGTATAAACGGTGCGTTGAAAAATTGGCGCTTGTCAGTGGGGACGGGCCACAAAAGCGTACGGCGATATTACTGCAAGCAGAATCGAAAAACGCTGCGACTGCGTTATCGGGAATTACCGCCGCTAAACAACGGTTACTTCTCGAACGGAATGAGATTTCTGCCGCTTTACAGCAATCGAAACAACATTTATCGCAAATATATGCTGAGAACTGTTTGCCGTCCAAATACAGGAGCTTTCATGCGGTTGCAACGCTTTATGAGTACCTTGAAACCGGGCGCTGTACGGCTGTTCAAGGGCATGGCGGGATTTATGACACCTATGAAAACGATTTACGGATGGGACTGATTATTGATACGCTGATTGAAATCAGAGACTCTATGCGCAGAATCGAAACAAACCAACAGGTGCTGTATCAAGAATTGCGGCAAGCCAATCAAACCCTATCCGGTATCGGTTCAGATATTCAAAAATTGAAAAAACAAATGCAGAAATAGCAAAAAACACGGCGATTTCCGCTACTACGAATCAGCAAACCGCCGCAGTTGCCAAGTGGATGGCTTGGAGAGATTGGGCGAATGGAAATTATTAAACATTTTAAGGAGTGTCATTATGGAACAAGTAAAAGCATTTGGATTTTTGGAGGAACAAAAAGACTTTTTGTTCCCGAATAAGGTGTATTCGGAAACAGAGGTGGAGCAGGCACTGTTAGAAGCCCCGGAGGCTTTTGCGGAAATTATGAAAACTATTCCTTTTCGCAAGCCTTCCACAGT
>JBJEPV010000198.1:0-5530 GCA_051881415.1 Candidatus Fimenecus sp. | reverse complement strand
GGAACGCCATTGCCCGTTCCGTTCACACCCCGACAAATCCAAATTTGTCATCCTGAACGAAGCGAAGAATCTCCGCTACCGCAAAACGCAATGTTACGACACGAGATTCTTCGGCTGTCGCCTCAGAATGACAGTCGGGCGGGCGTGGAAACCCGCCCCTACGGTTGGTTGAATAAATCAAAATTTATCCAACTTATCAACAAGTTTTGATTTTAGACAGCAAAGTTTTGAACATGTCTTTTTCAGTCATATTTTAACTGTTGAAAAACAAATGTTTTCAACAAGTTTTCTGAAAGCAAAAAAAGGCGATTCTCCCTTTTGTAAAGTGCATTTTACCGGTTTTTTAACATTTTGCGCCGCCCCTACTTCTACTACTATATATTATTTATTTTATTATATTTTTTTGAAAGGACTTTTTCGTATGAAACTGATTTGCGACACCCAAAAGCTCTCTGAAATTTGTTCAAATGTGCAAAGGGCGGTTTCTTCCAAATCTTCCATTCCCGCCATCGAAGGCATTTTGTTGCAGGCGGAGGAAAATACACTGACTTTAACCGGCTACGATTTGGAGGTCGGTATGATTACCTCCATGGAAGCGCGCGTTGAGGAGCGCGGCAGTATTATTTTAAATGCAAAAATCCTTTGCGATATTTTGCGCAGTCTCCCCTTTGAAACCGTGCGTATTGAGGCGGACGAACGGCTGACTTGCCGCATTAAAAGCGGGGATGCGGAATTTACCTTGATTGGGATTTCCGCCGCGGAATATCCGGAGTTGCCGAATGTGGAAAGCGGTTTCCCGATTGTTGTGGACAGCGATTTGTTAAAGGATATGATTCGCAAAACCATTTTTGCCACCGCCGAAAACGATGTGAAAGTCGTGCACACCGGTGTGCGCTTTGAAATCCGCGACCGCAAAATCCGTTTGGTTGCCGTGGACGGGTTCCGCCTTGCCATTCGCAACGAAGAAATTGATTATGACGGCGAAGAAAAAATCTTTGTCGCGCCGAAAAAGACCCTGAACGAAGTTTTGAAGCTGAACGCGGGCGAGGACGGCAAAATTGCCGTCAATGTCGGCAAACGGTTTATCGTGTTTGAAATCGGCAGTTACCGCATTGTTTCACGCCTGTTGGAAGGCGAATTTCTCAATTATCAGGCGGCAATTTCGGGCAATATCAACGCAACGCTGCGCGTCAATACCAGACAACTTATCAGAAGTATTGAGCGTACCTCGCTGATTATTACCGACCGCGCAAAAAGCCCGATTCGCTGCATTTTTGATGAGAATGTAATCCGCATTTCGAGCACAACCGCGCTCGGTACGGCAAATGACCGTCTCCCGTGCGAGGGCTCGGGCGGCAAAATGGAAATCGGCTTTAATAACCGCTATCTTTTGGATGCCTTGCGCGTGTGTGATGCGGACGAGGTGCTTGTAAAATTGAGCAGTCCGATTTTGCCGATTCTCATCACGCCCGTCGAGGGTGACGACTTCCTGTTCTTGGTGTTGCCTGTGAGGTTGAAAACCGAATGAAACCGATAAAAATTACGGCAAAGGTTGTGCCGAAACCAAAAAAACAAGTGCAGATTACCACGGATTTTATCCGCTTGGATGCGGCGCTGAAATTGGCAGACGCGGTGCAGACGGGCGGGCACGCAAAAATCGTGATTACCGAGGGCGAAATTAAGGTCAACGGCGAGATTTGCACCCAGCGCGGCAGGAAACTCCGCAAGGGAGACAGTTTTTCGTTTGAAAATACGGTGTATGAGATTGTTTGAGGGATTTTGATGCTTGTAAAATGGCTGAATCTGCAAAACTTCCGCAATTTGGAAGACATAGAGATAGAGCCCGCCGAGGGCGTCAATGTCATTTTCGGCGAAAATGCGCAGGGCAAAACCAATTTGCTCGAAAGCATTTGGCTGTTTACGGGCTGTAAAAGCTTTCGCAGTCACCGCGATCGCGAAATGGTCGGCTTTGATGCGCCGTTCGCCAAAAATACGATGCGCTTTTTTGCCCACGGCAGAGAACAGGACGCGATTTTATATATCGACCAAAAGCGTACGGCGATGAAAAACGGCGTGACCTTAAAATCGCCGGCGGAGTTAATCGGCGATTTTTATGCGGTGGTATTTGCGCCCACGCATTTGTCGCTTGTCAAAGAAGGGCCGCTGTTTCGGCGGCGGTTTTTGGATACCGCGCTGTGTCAGTTAAAGCCGAGCTACGCAAAAACCTTGGCAAAATACAACCACACCTTAACCCAGCGAAACGCGCTGTTAAAGGATATTCAATTTCACCCGGAATTGCTTGATACCTTAGAGGTTTGGGATGACCGCCTTTCCTCCTACGGGGCGGCGGTGGTCAGCGAGCGTGTAAAATATACCGCGCAGTTGAGTGAGAGCTGTGCAGAAATTTACGCGGGGTTATCGGGCAACCGTGAAAAGTTAAAAATTAACTATGTAAGCAATTTCGGCGGTTACAACGGCGATGCATACGCCATAAAAGAATTGTTAAAACAGCGGCTTACGGACACGCGGCGCGAGGATATTTTTAATAAAATGACCGTCGCAGGGCCCCACCGCGATGATTTGCAAATTCAAATTGATGCACTTTCGGCGCGCAGTTTCGCTTCACAAGGGCAACAGCGCTCCGCGGCGCTCGCAATGAAACTGTCCGAGGCGAGCATCATCAAAGCGGAAACCGGCGAAGAGCCTGTGATTTTGTTAGACGATGTGATGAGTGAGTTGGACGAAACGCGGCAGGATTATATTTTGAACCATATCGGCGGCAGACAGGTATTTATCACCTGCTGTGACCCGACCGCCGTACTGCGGCTGTGTGAGGGCAGAACCTTTCACATTGAAGAAGGGCGGGTGCTTTGATGTATCTGGACATCGGCGGCGAAACCCTTTTGCGCACGGAAAACATCCTCGGGATTTTTGATTTGGACAACACCACCGTCAACAAGGCGACGCGCGAATATTTAAGCGACGCCGAAAAGACGGGATTTTCCAAAACGGTTTCTTATGATTTGCCGAAATCCTTTTTGGTCACGGTGAAAAATTATGACCGTTTTGTGTATATTTCGCCCCTTTCCACGGCAACGATTTTAAAGCGGTTAAACGGGTAGACAATTTTTGTCTATCTTGAAATATAGGATTGTTTTATACCCTTACGAATTAAAAAAATTGTCATCCTGAGCGAAGCGAAGGATCTCCAACAGCACAAAGTATATACTGCACGAAAAGAGATTTTTCGCCTGACGGCTCAGAATGACAAGCGGCGGGCGAACACCGCGTAGTGGCGGGCTTCCACGCCCGCATAAAATTACATCAAAATCCACGGGCGGGCACGGAGACCCGCCCCTACAACGGGGCACCGAGGTCGACCGCCCCTACAAGATAGTATTTTCAATCGAGAATAGGTATATTCTTATTCGCACAAATTCCCAATCGAGAGGATATGGAAAGAATATCTACAAAGTAAACCTACGATTTGCCGTCGCGCAGGTGCGACCGGCGGAACGGTCAAGACCGTTCCCTACGTAATTTGATATAATTTTACGGAACGACACTAAGGTCGTTCCCTACAAGATGGTATTTTCAATCGAGAATAGGTATATTCTTATTCGCACAAATTCCCAATCGAGAGGATATATAAAGATTACCAACAAAGTAAACTAACGATTCGGTGTCGCCCTGCGACCGCAGGCGGACCAATCGAGAGGATTTGTAAAGAACAGTACAAAGTAAATTAACGATTAAAAACGGAGGCAATATATGGAGAACGAAGTGTTGCATACGATGGAGACCGAAGAAGAGCAAATGGATACCGCCGTCACCGAGGAATACGGCGCAGACCAAATTCAAGTCTTAAAGGGCTTGGAGGCGGTGCGCAAACGCCCGGGTATGTATATCGGCTCGACAGGGCCGAAGGGCTTGCACCATTTGGTTTACGAAATTGTCGATAACTCGGTGGACGAAGCGTTGGCGGGCTACTGCACCCACATTGAAGTGGAAATTTTGCCCGATAATGTGATTACCGTGCGCGACAACGGCCGCGGCATTCCCGTGGATATAAACGAGGAAGAGGGCTTGCCTGCCGTGACGGTTGTTTTGACCGTGTTGCATGCCGGCGGTAAATTCGGCGGCAGCGGTTACAAGGTTTCGGGCGGGTTGCACGGCGTGGGCTCGTCGGTTGTAAACGCGCTTTCCGAATGGTTTGAAATCGAGGTCAGCCGTCAAGGGCATATTTATCACCAGCGCTTTGAACGCGGCGACATCGTAACGGATTTGACTGTGATCGGCGACACCGACCAAACCGGCACCTTTATCAAATTCAAAGCGGACGCCGAGGTATTCACCGAAACCACCGAATACGAATACGAGGTGTTGGAGCGCAGACTGCGTGAGCAGGCGTTCTTAAACGCGGGGCTGTCGATTACCTTGACCGACAAACGCGACGCGGGCAATATCCAATCCGAGGAATTCTGCTATGCGGGCGGCATTCGCTCGTTTGTGGAATATATCAATGAGAGCCGCGGCCTGACGCCGGTGCATGACGATGTGATGCACTTTACCACCGTGAACGGCGACAAAAGCGCCGAGGTGGCGATTTCTTACAACGACGGCTACAACGAAATCATTTTGAGCTTTGCAAACGATGTGCGTACCGTGGACGGCGGCACGCATGAGCAGGGCTTTAAAACCGCGCTGACGCGTGTGTTCAACGATTACGGCAAAAAATTCGGCCTGTTGAAGGATTCCGACAAAAAACTGTCGGGCGAAGATGTGCGCGAGGGCTTGACCGCCGTCATCAGCGTAAAACTCACCGAGGCGGAATTTGAGGGCCAGACCAAGGGCAAACTCGGCAACACCGAAATGACGGGCGTTGTCTCCAAAATGATTTATGACAAAATGATGACCTATTTCGAGGAAAATCCGAGCGTGGCAAAGGCGATTTTCAACAAAGCGCTGGACGCGTCACGCGCGAGAGAAGCGGCAAGAAAAGCGCGGGACAATGCGCGCAGAAAATCCGCCCTTGAAAGCAACTCCCTGCCCGGCAAACTTGCCGACTGCACCGACAAAAACCCCGAAAACACCGAAATTTACATCGTCGAGGGCGACTCGGCAGGCGGCTCGGCAAAAGAGGGGCGCGACCGCAACATTCAGGCGATTTTGCCGCTGTGGGGCAAAATGCTCAATGTCGAAAAAGCGCGCGTCGATAAAGTTATAGGCAACGATAAATTAACGCCGGTCATTACGGCGCTGGGCACGGGTATCGGCGACGATTTCGATATTACAAAACTGCGGTATCACAAAGTGGTCATTATGGCGGATGCCGACGTGGACGGTGCGCATATCCGCACGTTGCTGTTAACCTTCTTCTTTCGCTATATGCGGCCGCTGATTGAACACGGCTATGTGTATATTGCACAGCCGCCGCTGTTCAAAGTTTCCAAAGGCAAAAAGCATATGTACGCGTTTTCCGATGAAGAACGCGACCGCCAAATTGCAGACCTCGGCGGCAGCTGCGATG
>JBJEPV010000197.1:0-5538 GCA_051881415.1 Candidatus Fimenecus sp. | reverse complement strand
ATGAGGTCAGAGTAAGGTTAACGGAAACATATTCGGGTTCTTTCATTGATTTGGCTACAATTGTTATTGAACCATCAAAAACGGTTGAAGAACGTGGAATATGTAAAAAAAGTTATAACCATACGCAACTCTGCTATTTCAATGATATTCCACTACCGCCAGACGAAAATAATAAAAATAAATATGTTATAAAAATTGTTTTGCGTGCGACTGATAGCCTTGCTAATGGCGATGGGAAATTTTTTGTTCAATCTATTCATCCGGTTGATTTCATTGAACCTTTTAGTAAATAATACAAAATTTTATAAAAACTCTCCGCATTTAAACGGAGAGTTTTTATTTTTAGGGCAAAAAACATCAAAAAAGTACCATATATAGTTGAAGTAAATAAAAAAAGCACTTGCTTTTCTTCAACAAATGTGGTATGATGCTTATGCAGAAATGCGGTTTTGCCACCTAAAAAATACAGGCAAAATCATATTATTTACGAACAATAGCGTACTGCTGTTGTATAAGCTTATACACTTTGCAAAAGACAAAGTGGCTTGTACGGGAGCAGTGCGCCTTTTTTTATGCTTTTTTCGTGTTCGTTGGTGAAAAAATTCAAGGACATAAAAAATGGCTCTCTACAAAGAAAGTAGAGAGCCGCTTTTTTAAGTTTTCTTAATACTTACAAGTGTGACAACCGCCGGCAGGAATCCATTCGCCGCACATAGGACAATTGTTGCCATTAAAAGACGACGCACAAGTTCCATGCGTACCATTACCGGTAGGCTTTCCACAACGAGAACAAATAACAATCAGCATATCGCCAACTTCATAATAAGTGGAAATCGTGCCGTTTTTATTTACCTTAACAGTCGGTTTGATGCCTTTTGCTTTCAATTCGTTATAAGTTTCCATTTTTTTTGCGTCATCATTATAGCACACCAATCTCTGCTCGTAGTCATACGAAGAACCCGGAACATCGTCTGCCAACCCCGCAGGCAATGTACCTTCTTCTTTATTGACAGGCGTATTGTTCGGTGTATTATTCACCGGCGCCTTTGTCGGAGCCTCGGTAGGCTTTGGTGCAGCTTTCGTGGTAGTAACAGGTGTCTTCGTTGTAGTAACTGCCGTTTCTGTTGTAGTTTCCGGTTCGGTAGTTGTAGTTTCAGCTTCAGTTGTAGCGGTAGTAGCAGCAACCGTAGTGTCCTCGACAATGTTCGGTTGCGCTTCATCTTTCCCGAAAAACAAAACCGCACCGACAACAACAACGGCGATAAGGGCAATAACGCCCAAGACATTTAAAATGTCAGACTTGTAGTTTGAGAAAAAAGCTTTGATTTTCTCCATGAGAATTCTCCTTTCAAAAGAATATAAAAGTATATGGATTTAATATCACATAAAAAAACTGCAAGAAATACAGCATTTGTCGTTGCTTATATCTTACAGTAACTATATATTTTAGAATGATATTATACTGTAATAATAAAACACATACCAAAATTTGTCAAGGGTTTTTAAGGAAATAATTGGAAAAAAGTAAACATTTTGCATTTTTTAGGGCAAAAAGTATTCAAAAAACACCATAAAAAGACAGGGGACGGTTCTATGTCTTGACAACAGAACTGCCTTGTGCTAAACTTGGTTTGGGTGATAAATATGCCAAGACAAGCGCGTAAAAAAAGTGAAAGTGGTATGTATCATATCATGCTTCGCGGAATCAATCAGCAACAGATTTTTGAGGACAGCGAAGACTGTGACAAATTTATTCAAATTCTACAAGAATGTAAGGCAGTAAGCGAATTCAAACTATTTGCCTACTGCCTTATGGGAAATCATATACATTTGTTGATAAAGCCGCAAAAAGAACCGCTTGAACAGGTTTTCAAGCGAATCGGCGGTCGGTATGTATATTGGTACAATGTTAAATATCAACGGGTAGGGCATTTGTTTCAAGACCGTTTCAAAAGTGAGCCTGTTGAGAACGACAGTTACTTTCTCACAGTCATTCGGTACATACATCAAAATCCTGTTAAAGCAGGACTTTGTAAAAATATCCAAGATTACAAATACAGCAGTTATCAGGAATACATAAGCAAGCCATATTTGGTCGATGTAAATTTTGTGTATGACATCGTATCCAAAGAAGAATTTGTGCGCTACAATCACGAAATGAACGCGGACAAATGCCTTGAAATTGCAGACGCGCCGAAACTGCGCGTTACGGATGAACAAGCAATGAGAATTATTGAAAATATTTCACATTGTAAAACAACTGCTGAATTTCAAAGGCTTGATTCTAAAAGCAGAGATGCGTTTATTGAGACTTTTAATGAAAATGGATTATCCATTAGACAAATCAGCAGGTTAACAGGTATTAGCAAGGGTTTGGTTGAAAAAAGCCTTAAAAATTAAAAGACAGAGAACCGTCCCCTGTCTTCCCGTCCCCTGTCTTCCCTGTCTTCCTTCCGGCAAAAAGAAGCACCGCTTTTGATTTTCGGTCAAAAGCGATGTTGTTTTATTGTTATATCAACCAAAAACCTTGTGCAGTTCTTCCAATGTGTTTTCCAAATCCGCTTTGGCAACCAAAACGGAAATATCGACTTCGGAAGTTGTAATCATACTGATGTCTGCCTTCGCATTTGCCATGGCGTTAAACACCTTGCAGGCAACGCCCGGGCAACCGCGCATGCCTTCGCCGAAAACGGAAATTTTGCAATGTCCGTTGCTGATGGACAGTTTCAAATCTGGGTTTAATGCGCGCAGTTTTGCGGAAATCTCCAACACCTTGCCCATATCTTCACCCGAAATGGTAAAGGAAAGGTCGGGCATATTGCGGTGGGGCGGGGTTTGCGAAATCATATCCACATCAATACCCGCACCCGAAATCATTTCAAAGATTTTGGAAATCAGCGTAATATCGGCAGGGGAGTCCTGCAAAGAAATCAGCGTAACATCTTCCACAACCGTTATGCTTTGCACAGTATTCAAAATCAACGCCTCCGTTATTTATTGTCAACCAAGTCTTTCATCGAATACAGTTTTGCGGGTTTGTCTTTCAAGAAAACTGCCGCATTGACCGCACCGACTGCAAAAAGATTTTTAGAGCGCGCAGAGTGCGAAATTTTAATCACTTCATCAAGGCCCGCAAAGATAATTTCATGCTCGCCGACAATCGTGCCGCCGCGCACGGCGTGAATGCCGATTTCGTGCGGGTCACGCTTTGCGCGTTTGGAGTGACGGTCAAATTCATAATGCGGCTTTTCCGTTAGGGCATCGGATATGGTATCCGCCAACATCAAAGCCGTGCCACTCGGGGCATCAATTTTTTGATTGTGGTGCATTTCGACAATTTCAATATCAAACGCACCTTCCAACACGCGAGCCGCTTTTGCCGCCAATTCCGCAATCAAACTCACGCCGATTGACATATTCGCGGAAAAGAAGAGGGGAATCTCTTTTGCGGCTTCTCTCAATTTCGCAATTTGTTCGTCGGAAAGACCGGTTGTTGCCACTACCGCCGCGCACTTATGCGCTGTGGCATATGCCAAAAGCCCGTCTAACACAGACGGATGCGAAAAATCAATAATCACATCGCCGTCCACCGTTAAATCCGCAAAACTTTTAAAAACAGGGTAGTCGGCAGTGCCTTCGCCGATATCCACGCCTGCTACAATTTCGCAATCCTCGCGGCGGCGAACACAATCGGTAATCACTTGCCCCATATGGCCGAGACAGCCGCTTAAAATAATCCTTGTCATGCTTTCACATCCCGAAAAAACTTTATTTTACAAGACCGTATTTACGCATTACCGCTTCTAACTTGGCAGTGTTTGCTTCATTCATGTCGCAAAGCGGCATACGCAACGGACCTGCGTCAAAGCCCATCATACGCATAGCCTGTTTCACGGGAATGGGGTTGACATCCATAAACATCGCGTTGCAAAGTTCCAAATATTCGAGTTGCAATTTGCGGCTGGTTTCAAAATCACCGTTTAATGCCGACGCGGCAATATCGTGCGCAACCTGCGGCGCTATATTAGAAAGAACGGAAATTACGCCTTTGCCGCCCAAAGACATAATCGGGGTGATTTGGTCGTCATTGCCCGAATAGACCGCAAAATCGGGGTCGCAAAGCGAGATGGTTTTTGCAATCGAGGAAAGATTGCCCGTTGCTTCTTTTGCGCCGTAAATCATTTTATGATGCGACAATTCCGCGTAGGTTTCGGGCTTGACTTCACACCCGGTACGGCTCGGCACATTGTAAATAATAATCGGCGTGGAAACGCGGTCGGCAAGATAAGTATAATGCTTATAAAGCCCTTCCTGCGAAGCCTTGTTATAATACGGCGTGACCATCAAAAGACCGTCTACACCGATTTTTTCCGCTTCGTTGGAAAGTTTTAAGGCATATGCAGTGTCGTTACTGCCGGTTCCTGCAATAACGGGAATTCTGCCCGCGACGGTTTCCACGGTAAAACGGATAGCGTCGGTGTGCTCCTCATGTGTGAGCGTCGCGCTTTCGCCCGTGGTGCCGCAAATGACGATTGCGTCCGTACCGTGGGTAATCTGATATTCCAAAATGGTTTTCAAGGCAGGGTAGTTCACCGCACCGTCTGCGGTAAACGGGGTAATAATCGCAACACCTGCGCCTGTAAAAATCGGGTTTTTCATAGAAATAACCTCCAAATCAATCAGTCCATATAGCCTTCTGCGCAAAGCAGTTCAGCCAGCAATACGCCGCCGCCGGCAGCACCGCGCAGCGTGTTGTGTGAAAGGCAGACGAACTTGTAATCATATTGCGTATCTTCACGCAGTCGGCCGATGGAAATAGCCATACCGCCTTCAAGCATGCGGTTGAGTTTGGTCTGCGGCATATTATCCTCAACAAAATAATTGAGAAATTGCTTCGG
Organism: Candidatus Fimenecus sp.; assembly: GCA_051881415.1. Lineage (GTDB taxonomy): Bacteria > Bacillota > Clostridia > Oscillospirales > Acutalibacteraceae > Fimenecus. The sequence continues at coordinate 640 of JBJEPV010000197.1, read as the reverse complement.
TGCGCTCGGTAAATCCAACTCCTGCGCTCTGCCTTTGAAGTTCTTCCAAACCTCTAAAATTTCATCTTTGGACGGCTTATTCTCAAACCGCACAAACACAGCGCCCATATGCCCGTTGGAAACCGGCACGCGCAAGCACTGCGCCGTGAAATTGGGGGAGGTGGCAGGTTTGATAACATCCCCATCAATTTTACCCCAAATTTTCAAAGGCTCTTGCTCGCTCTTTTCTTCCTCGCCGCCGATGTACGGAATAACATTATCCACCATTTCGGGCCAGGTTTCAAAAGTTTTGCCTGCACCGGAAATTGCCTGATAGGTGCAAACCAAAACATCTTTTACGCCGAACTTTGAAAGCGGGAACAGCGCGGGCACATAGCTTTGCAAAGAGCAGTTGGATTTTACGGCAATAAAACCGCGTTTTGTTCCGAGATGCTTTCTCTGCGCGGGAATGATGTGAATATGGTCTGCATTGAGTTCCGGCACCACCATCGGCACGTCGGGCGTGTGACGGTTTGCACTGTTGTTCGAGATAACAGGGCATTCCGCTTTTGCATAGCGTTCCTCGAGCGCTTTGATTTCGTCTTTTTTCATATCCACGGCGCAGAATACAAAGTCCACCATGGCCGCGATCTTCTCTACA
>JBJEPV010000196.1:0-5544 GCA_051881415.1 Candidatus Fimenecus sp. | reverse complement strand
CCGAACAAATATGCAGCTGCGGCAACTGTGACCAACAATGCCACCATACCTGTTCTTGAATCCGAAAATGTAATATACAAAAATTCAAGCACGCAATTTAAACCTAAAAACACCTGAACGCCCTTCTTGGCGCCTTTCCAGAACATAACAGACAATACCATGGAAATGATGGAAAGCACCGCACCGTAGTTCGGGTCGGTATACAGCCCCCAAAGACGATTCCATAAAAAGCCGGAGATAACTGCCGTATCTCCCACCTCTCGGTAGTTGTTATAATCCACAATCAACATAACGATTGCCGCCAAGGCCATTAGACATGTATACGCCAAAAAGAACCAACCAATCACACGAACTTCCCGTTTGTCTTTTTCAATCGAACGGTCATTGTCGTATGTATATACAATGAAAAACTGTATGACGATCCAAACCATAGCCTGGATATTTTCCGTCAACCCATACGCGCGGGTCAGTAACGCGGACAGGCAATAACTGCCGCAAAACAAAACAAGCCACAGAATGCCGCGGGTTTTCGTATATTGCTTAAAATGCAACAGGCGAAACAACAGCACAGCCGCACCCAAAATCGCGACAACATAAGAAAAATATGTTAATCCGCTTGTTAACGCGAACAGACTGTTGAAAGAAAGCAATACCAACAAAAAATAAATTAATTTAAACCATGTCGGGTTTAAAAACCATCCCGAAACCTTTTTTACCATAACACTATGTCCTCACACCAATTGCTTTAAATCCTGACTTTGTAAATCATATCCCGCCGCAACAATTTCCGCCATACGATTTGTACGCGGAATTCCTTTTGCCTTTTGCAGCGCAGAAACCCAATCACCGACTGCCGTCTCCCCATCAATCGGTAAATAGGTGCACAGATTTGTTATGTGCGCTTCCTGCGGGACACGGTCACTGCAAATGCAAGGCAGCCCCGCCGCCTGAGCTTCAATGGCGACTATGCCCAATCCTTCAAAATTCGATGGGAAGGCAAAGACATCCATCGCCTGCATATATTGATTTGCATCCGTTCTTCTCCCGGCAAACAAAACCTTATCGGTAATGCCGAGGTTTTGTGCCTGCAATTTCATATCCTCCAACAGCACGCCGTCACCAATCAATAACAGTCGTGCAGTTGCATCCGTTTGTGCAAGCTTTGCAAAAACCCGCAGCAAAAAGGCATGATTTTTTTGATACACAAAATTCCCGACATGCCCAATGACAAAGCAGTCCTGTAAGCCAAGCTTTTCACGCAAATCCGAGCGCACAGACGCGTTCGGGACAAAATCCGACGTGAAAATTGCATTTTTTACAATTTGAAAGGCGTTGCCGCTGACAATTTTCCGGGGAAACATCCATTTTCCTGCTTCTTCGGAGCACGCGTAAAAATCCGTACCGAAACGGTATAAAATTCCGCGACAAAAACGATGAAGTACGGTCATCAGTTTGCGTTTGTACGGGTTGGAAATATCACAGCCGGTTGTGTGACTGTGAATGACTATTTTCGGTACCCCGCACCGCTTCGCCGCCAAAGGGCCGACAAATCCGAGGGCTGTCGATAAGTTGAAATACGCCGTGTCATATTTTTTTTGTAAAAAAATATGTTTAAACTCCCGATACTGCCGAATCGGATGGGCAAAACCAACCGTTTGGAACAGCATTGATCCTTGCTTTTGCAAGTCGGTTTGCAACGGTTCCGTAATTCGATTGGTGAAAAAATCAAATTCGGCATCTTTACGGTTCAGCTGCCCGAACAAGTTCAAAATATAACGGTCTATCCCACCGGCTTTTCCGTCCATAATCGCGCCGATTAAAACCTGCTTCATTCGCACTCCCCTACTTTACCCCCGATTCGCATTCAACTTTGCAAATACGGTTGGAAATTTTTCTTTGACAATATAAATGACTTTCGCAATACCGAAAACGACTGCGGTTTGTTTGTTGCGCAGTGCAATTGCCATAATTTGTTGCAGTTTTCCGGGCGGATGCATAAACGGCGCCAACGTCGCAAATTCGTCGGATTGATACTGTGCGCGCAACCATTCCTTTTGTTCTTGTCGGCTCATCTCGGCACGGCTGTCCATATTCCGCTGTAAAGCAGAAAACACACTGCGCACATAAATAGAAGCCAACACACCGGCCACCGTATCGGTATACAAATTCTGTTTCTGATAAAAATCCGTTAAATACCGTATGCGCATCATTTGCAAGTCAAAATATGATTTTACAAACCGGCCGGTTAAGCTTACGCCCTCCCGTTTATAATACTGATAGCCGATTATCCCCAATGAGGAAAAACTGTTTACAAACGGAAACAAGTCAATATTATATTTGAAATCCTCATTCAACGGCATATTCTCAAACGCTATGCCCGCACGCTGTAACAGTTCCGATTTGTAGAATTTATTCCACAAATACCCAAACAGCGTTGTTTTTTCAATCGAAATCACTTCTTTTTGCACTTCTTGGGCAGAGTGTATACGCTTTTTCGGGTAACAAACCGAAACGCGGTCGAATTCCGTTCCGTCGCCACGCACATACACCTCTTCCGCATTATACATCATAACATCTGCCGCAAAAGCACAAGCCTCATCATACGCCGCAGAAAACAAATCCGCACAAACAGTATCATCTGAATCCATAAACAAAATATATTGTCCGCGCGCCTTAGAAAGCCCGACGGTGCGGGCATAACTTGCACCGCCGTTCTGCGGCAAAGAAATTGCAGTAACACGTTGGTCAGCCTTTTGCAACTGCTGACATACAGCCCATGATCCATCAGAAGAAGCATCATCCACCAATATCAGTTCAAAATCGGAAAAGGATTGTTGGAGAACACTGTTCACAGCCGATTCCAAATAGTTTTCAACATTATAAACCGGCATAATCACGCTAAAAAAAGGTTTTGCTTGCATAACGCGCCCCTTACCGTTTTGCCTTTAACGAGGCAAATAATTTCACATTGCCGGATTTTACTTTGGAAATCACGCGCCCCTCTAAATAGGTTAAAGCGGCACTTTGCATTTTAATCGGCACCAGCATCAATTTCATATAGGATGACTGCGCGCGCATAACCGGCAACAACGCCTTCACCTTTTCGTTAGAAATTATTTTGCGAATTTCGGCCTTTTTCTCTTTTGCGGACAAGGTACAACTTTTATTCGTCACATTCTCCACACAACCGATGACGCGTTCAATATAGCGGCGTGCCAAGAACTCACGGCTGTTTTCGTCATCGACGCCCCAATGCTGATATAAATCCACCATCCAGCCGTGCTCTTCTTCGCGTTTTTCGTACATATCGCTTCTGTATTTTGTGGTTTCAGACTCCGCGCGTTTGCGAATAAAGTGATAGTATTTCCCGGGAATGACTACCACGCGTTCCACATCACGCAATACGCTTAAATTAAACGGAAAATCATCCCAAAATGTATTCGGGAAATACAGTTTATTGTCGCGGATATAGTCCCCGGAATACAGTTTATTCCACGGTGTATATAATAGGTTTTGGTCAAACAGGCGGTATGCATCCTCACGAAATTCCTGTTGAGAAGCATAGACCTTGCCGTCCACACCCTGCTCCTGCGTATATTTTTCCGTATCAGAATAATAGGTGTCAATATAATAACCGGAAACCACCAACTGCGCATGGTTTTCCTCCGCCGCCGCGACCATATCGGCAAGCATGGTCGGCTCGGCAATATCATCGGAATCCATAAAATAAAAATATTTACCGTTTGCCTGGTCAATCGCAACATTGCGTGCACTCGGCGCGCCGCCGTTTTCCTTGTGAATGACATGAATACGGCTATCCTTCGCGGCATATTCGTCACAAATTTCACCGCTTCTGTCTTTCGTGCCGTCATCCACAGCAAACATTTCCCAATCGGTAAAGGTTTGATTTTGTATACTCTCAATCGCGGCGCCGACATATTCCTCGACCCCGTACACAGGCATAATCACACTGACAGTTACAGGTTTCAAAACAGACACTCCTTTTTTGTTGTGTTTCCAAAACTGCCGCAAAACCTTTTCACAGCAAAATCAAGTTATTATAGCATTATACGACCGGATTTTCAACCCTTCGATTTTACAGCACGCGGTCGCAAAGCGCAAGCGCCGCTTCCACACATTTATCCATATCATAGTACTTATACTGCGCCAATCTGCCGCCGAATAAAACCTTGGTTTCGTTTGCCGCCAAATCCGCATATTTTTGATATAACGCTGTGTTTTGCGCATCGTTGATCGGATAATACGGTTCCATACCCGCAACCCAATCCGCAGGATATTCTTTGGTTATTACGGTTTTTTCCTGCGTTCCGAAGGCAAAATGCTTATGCTCAATTACACGCGTATACGGTATTTCGCGCTCGGTGTAATTTACAACAGCAACGCCCTGATAATTCTGCATATTTAAAGTTTCATTTTCAAACCGCAGACTTCTGTACCCAAGTTCACCGTAGCAGTAGTCATAAAAAGCGTCAATCATACCGGTATATAAGCATGTATCTGCCATGGCAAGATATTTTTCTTTGTCAGAGAAGAAATCGGTATTCAGCAAAACATCACAGCCGTCAATCAGCTTTTCTACCAAAGCCGTATACCCTTCAACCGGAATGCCCTGGTAACGGTCATTAAAATAATTATTATTATAGGTATAGCGCACAGGCAGGCGTTTGATAATAAATGCAGGCAAATCCTTGCAGTCGCGCCCCCATTGCTTTTCGGTATACCCCTTAATCAACTTGGTATAGATCTCTCTGCCGACAAGGCTGATGGCCTGTTCTTCCAAATTCTGCGGTTCGCCTTTGATTTCGCCGCGCTGTGCTTCGATAATCTCTTGCGCTTGCTGCGGCGTGGAAATATTGAACATTTTGCTGAATGTGTTCATATTAAACGGCATATTGTAAATTTCACCTTTATAATTTGCGATCGGAGAATTGATGAAATTATTGAATTCCACAAACTGATTGACATACTCCCACACGCGCTTGTTGCTTGTATGGAATATATGCGCGCCGTATTTATGCACTAAAATATCCTCTTGCAATTCGCAGTAGATATTGCCGCCGATATGATTTCTTTTTTCAATGAACAGCACACTTTTGCCTTTCTTTTGTGCCTCATGGGCAAATACAGCGCCGAACAAACCACAGCCGACAATTAAATAATAATACTGTTTCATAGTTTTCTCCTTTGCAATTACAAATTGTTTTATTTATTATAGCATTGTTTTTACAAAATGAAAAGTAGTTCGAACAAAAACATCAAATTTAATAAATTCTGTTTTTCTGCAAAAAGGAATGGATATTCCGCAAAATTTATGGTAGTATTATGTTTTGCAGGAGGTGTGTTTAAATTGAATACCGAGGAATTGCTCAGTATGTCGTTAGATATTGGCGAAAGAATGCTGATAAGCGGTGCGGAAATCAGCCGTGTAGAAGATTCCGTACAGCGCGTCTTAATGACATATGATGTGAAACGCGCCGATGTATTTACGATAACTTCCAGCATCATTGCAACGGTAACCGATGC
>JBJEPV010000195.1:0-5567 GCA_051881415.1 Candidatus Fimenecus sp. | reverse complement strand
TCTCTCCCTCCGTCACGGCTATGCCGTGACACCTCCCTCGTCAGAGGGAGGAATACAAGGTTTGCGGCTGCACCACTAATCTAAATAAGAATTTAAATGCGCAGGGGCAGACCGCCACATTCCGTTCCTCTTGTCAAAATTCCCGAAATGTGCTACACTATGGGGAATTTGAAAGCAGGTGAACCGATGCAAAAGAAACAAAAAGGAATTTTGCTTATCATTTTGTCGGCGTTTTGCTTTGCGCTGATGAGTATGTTTGTGCGCCTGGCGGGGGATTTGCCCTCTGTGCAAAAAAGTTTTTTCCGCAATATTGTCGCGTTTGTATTTGCGGGTATCATTTTATTGCGCGAAAAACAGACAAAACCTGCGCTTTCCAAACCCGCGTGGGGATATTTGCTGCTGCGCGCCGGTTTCGGCACGCTCGGTATTCTTTGCAATTTTTATGCGGTGGACAAATTGGTGCTTGCAGACGCGTCTATTCTCAACAAAATGTCGCCGTTTTTTGCGATTTTGTGCAGTTACTTTGTGTTAAAAGAAAAAATCACGCCTGCGCGAATGTGCATCGTGCTCGGCGCGTTTGTCGGCAGTCTGTTCGTGATTAAGCCGTCCTTTCAAAATGCATCCCTTTTCCCCGCCGTTATCGGTTTACTCGGGGGCTTCGGTGCAGGCGTGGCATACACGATGGTGCGAAAACTCGGCACACTCGGCGTAAAGGGCCCGTTTATCGTCTTTTTCTTTTCGGGCTTTTCGTGCCTTGTAACCCTGCCGTACTTAATTTTTGACTATCACCCAATGACAGGGGTACAACTTTTGTATTTGCTCCTTGCGGGGCTTGCGGCAACAGGCGGGCAGTTCACCATTACCGCCGCCTATATTTACGCCCCCGCGCGGGAAATTTCGGTATATGACTATTCGCAAATTATTTTTTCGTCTGCTTTGGGCTTTTTCGTATTCGGGCAAACACCCGATGTGTGGAGTTTTGTGGGCTATGTGCTGATTGTTGCCATGGCGGTTACGATGTTCTTTTATAATCAAAAACAACATTCGCGCGCGTAGGGAACGTTCGTATCGTTCTGAAAAAACATAGCAAAATAAAGCAATGTCATTCTGAACGAAGTGATGAATCTCAAAAACCAAAGCGCAATGGAAAAGAGATTCTTCGCCTGACGGCTCAGAATGACAATAAATTTGCGGGCGGGCGTGGAAACCCGCCCCTACGCACAGAATACAGTATGTGTGTAGGAAACGGTCGTACCGTGCCGGTCGCGCCTGCGCGACGGCAAATCGTTGGGTTACTTTGAATATAAATCTTAACCTTTTCCCCTCCCTCATAGAGGGAGGTGGCAAATGCTTTGCATTTGCCGGAGGGAGTTCTTTCCCAGTCCTCTCGATTGGGAATTACATCTTGTAGGGGCGCTTGCGCGTTGCGCCCGCGGCTGGAGCAAATTCCCCGAATTCAGGCACCTTACGGCGGGAGCAAGCCCCCGCCCTACTTTATTATAACAGACATTTCCCCCTTCAGGGGAATCACCCCCGCCCTACTCTAAATAGGCATTTTCCCTAACCCCACCCTATCGAAATATACCAAAACGATAAAACCCGCCGTTCTCAAAAGAGAACGGCGGGTTGCGTTTTAAAGCCTATGCAATTTGAAACCGAATTACTGTTTGAGCGTGATATTTTCTTTGGCGAGCGCGGCGATAATTTCGTCCACCACGCCCATTACCTCATCACGCGTCAAGGTTTTTTCGGGGTGCGAGAAAGTCAGTCTTGTGGTGATGGATTTGCCCACCGCGTCACGGTAGGTATCGACGACCTCGACCTTTTGAATCAGCGGGCTGTTCGTATCCGCAATCGCCTTGCCGATGGGTGCAAAGGTTTCGCTGACAAAGGACAGGTCAATTTCCATACCCGGGAAGCGCGACGGCTCTTTATAATGCAAGCCCGCGTCGGCAATTTCCGAAAATGCCTGCACATCAATTTCCGCAAACACAATCGCCGCTTTTTTGTCGATTTTTTTCGAGACGGCGGGGTGTACCAAACCGATTTCGCCGACAGTCACACCGTCGCACGAAACCGCGTTCAAATTGCGCGGATGCTGATAACTGTGCGTAGCAGTCATCGGCGCGAAGTCAAGCGACTTGTGTTTCACATCGTCCGCCACAACCGACAGCATTTTCGCCAGTTCAAAATACAGCGTTTCGGCGGATTTGGTTTTGGAGAACAGCGTCACGCACAATTTTTTGTGCTCGACGCACAGGTTGTTTTCGTCCACGCCGTCCACCGTTCTGCCGATTTCAAACACGCCGAAATCGGGCGCAAATGCGGTGTTTGTACGCACTTGGCAAAGCTGGGTGGGCACAATGGATTTGCGGATGGTCTCGATATTCGGGTTGGTGGCATTGATGAGTTTAATATTGTCCTCCACTTCGATACCGAGCGCTTTATAGTCATCATAATACGCCCAGACATAGGAGTGCAGTTCATACAGCGAAAAGCGCTTGACTAAAATATCCTTAATTTTGTCCTCAACCAGCTTTTCTTCACTCATACGCACAGGGTACAGCGGTGCTTTTGCGGTATGCACATCGAAATTGTCGTACCCGTAAATGCGGGTGATTTCCTCGACAATATCCGCTTTAATCGTGACATCTTTTGTCGCGCGGTAGCTCGGGACATCGACAGAGAAACGGTCGCCGTCGGCTTTTACACCGAAGCCCAAAGATTTAAGCGTTTTGACCACCGTATCGTTCGGAATATCAATCCCCGTGTAGCGGTCTAAATACGCTTTGTCAAATTCGAGCGTGACAGGCGGGTAGTGATAGGCATAATCGTCCGTCAGCGACGAAACCACACGCGCGGTTTTGTCGGTATCGGTCAACAATTTGACAAAACGCGCAATCGCGGGCACGGTCATTTCGGGGTCAAGGCACTTTTCATAACGCATAGACGCGTCGGTGCGGTGTGCAAGGCGCACGGTGGATTTGCGCACAGACGCCGCGTCAAAGGTTGCGGATTCGAGCGTTAAGGTGGTGGTGTCCTCGACGATTTCAGAGTCCAACCCGCCCATAATACCCGCAATGGCAACGGGGGTGTTGTCGTTGCAAATCATTAAGGTGTTTTCGTCAATATTGCGCTCCACGCCGTCCAAGGTTTGGAACACGAACGGCTCCGGAAAACGCTTAATGCGGATTTTTTCGACCTTGCGGCTGTCGAATGCGTGCATCGGCTGGCCCATTTCAAGCATCAGGTAGTTTGTCAGGTCTGCCAGGAAGTTAATGGCGCGCATACCGCAGTAGTACAGGCGAATGCGCATATTCACGGGGCTTACATTCGTGTGAATGTTCTCCACCTGCAAGCAGGAATACCGCTGGCAAAGCGGGTCTTCGATTTTCATATCGACTTTCGGCAGATGGTCATATGCGTGCAAATCCACGGTGTCAAGCGGTTTTAACGGTCTGCCCGCAAGCGCCGCAAATTCCCGCGCAATGCCGTAATGCCCCCAAAGGTCGGGGCGATTGGTGAGGGATTTGTTGTCGACCTCAAACACAATATCGTCAATCGCGTACACATCTTTTAAATCCGTACCGTTCGGAATGTCATCGGTGATATCCATAATCCCCGAATTGTCGTCACTGATGCCGATTTCCTTTTCGGAACAGCACATACCGTTTGAGGTGTAACCCGCAAGTTTGCGCGGCGCAATGGTAATGTCACCTATCTGCGCGCCCACTTTCGCAAAGGCGGTTTTCATACCGACGCGCACATTCGGCGCGCCGCAAACCACATCGACCAAATCGGGCTCGCCGATGTCCACTTGCAACAGGTGGAGCTTTTCGCTTTCGGGGTGGGCTTCGACGGATTTAATCTCGGCGCAGACAACGCCTTTTAAATCCTGCCCTTTTAAGAAGATTTCATTTTCCACTTCGGCGGTGGAAAGCGAAAAGCGGTGAATTAAATCGAGTTTGTCAAGCCCCGTAAAATCCACATAATCCGAAATCCAATTCATTGATAAAAACATATTGTCGCCCGCCTTCCTTATTCATCGTCCGTAAACTGCGACAACGATTTTAAATTGCCGCTGTTTAAATCACGAATATCTTTTACGCCGTATTTCATCATCGCAAGGCGGGTAAGCCCCAAACCGAACGCAAAGCCCGTGTATTCCTCGGGGTCAATGCCGCCCGCTTTTAACACTTCGGGGTGAATCATACCGCAGGGGCAAAGTTCCAGCCAACCGCTGTGTTTGCACGAGGAACAACCCTCGCCGCCGCAAATAAGACAACTGATGTCCAGTTCAAAGCCCGGCTCAACGAACGGGAAAAAGCCCGGACGCAGGCGCACTTTGATGTCTTTGCGGAACACTTCGGACAGCATCGTTTTCATAAAGTAAATGAGGTTCGAGATGGAGATGTTTTTGTCCACCATCACGCCTTCCATTTGGAAAAAGGTGTTTTCGTGGCAGGCATCGGTCGCCTCGTTGCGGAAGCAACGGCCGGGGAAAATCGCCTTAATCGGCACGCCGTCGTTGACGAGCGCATCTTTATACTTTTTGTAAATCGCGTTTTGCGCGGCAGAAGTCTGCGATTTTAACAGTTGCCCGTTTTCAAGGTAATAGGTGTCCTGCATATCGCGGGCGGGGTGGTCTTTCGGGATGTTCAAGGACTCAAAGCACTCGTAATCCGTCACGACCTCGCTGTAATCCTCGACGGTAAAGCCCATCGACTTGAAAATCGCCTCGCACTCGCGCTGGACGAGCGTAATCGGGTGATATGCCCCGCGGGCGAGATTTTGCGGCACGGAAATATCGAACAGCGGCATACTTTCGATTTCGCGCTGCATTTCGCGTTCCTTTAATTCTTTTGTTTTTTCGCTAAGCATCGTTTCAATGCTTGCACGCACTTCGTTGGCAAGCTGCCCCATTTTCGGGCGTTCCTCGGCAGAAAGCGCTCCCATACTTTTTAAAATTCCCGTCAGTTCGCCTTTTTTGCCGAGCACCTGCACGCGGAAGTTTTCGAGTTCGGACAAGTCCGTCAGTTCCGAAAGTTGTGCTTTCGCGCGCGTGCGAATGTCCTCTAACTTCTGTTTCAAGACAATCTTCCTTTCTGTATCGAAATTTCGTATCGTTTGCAAAAAATAAAGCGCCGCCCCCAAAGGGACGGCGCAAAAAGCCGTTTCTAAACCACCCGTTGTGAAAGGCGCCGACACGCCCCTGCCCGTTAACGGCGGCAACCGTTGCGACCTACTGCAAGTTCAGCCGCACCGCTCCAAAGTGAAACTTCGGCGAAAAACCGTTTTGCCCGCGCTTACAGCCCATGGCGCGTGACTCTCTTGAAAACAGTGACAATTTCGCTTACTGCCTTTTTCCCAGCGTTTGTCGGATTTATTTTTGCGTATATAGTATAGCACAGTTTTTTAAATTTGCAAGTATAATTTCAAGGCAGGCCTGTTTCTGTTGCCGGCCGTGTCCGCAGGCGGGGCAGGCGTATAAATTGGGGGTTGTCTATCCAACCGTAGGGGCGAACTGTGTTCGCCCGCCTGCGGATTTTGATGTGATTTTATGCGGG
>JBJEPV010000194.1:0-5792 GCA_051881415.1 Candidatus Fimenecus sp. | reverse complement strand
TGACGCACGAAAAAGATGCAAAACTGTGGCAACGCGGGTTTTACGAGCACATTATTCGCAACGAAACCGAATTTCAGCGTGCGTGGGAATATATCGAATACAACGCGTTAAAAGAATACGGAAAAAGGAAAACGACAGAAAAAGCATAAAAGAGCATAAGGAACATAAAAAAGCAAAAAGAACATAAAAAATACCCCCAAGGCACAAATCAGTTTACAATTCGTCGTGTCCTTTTCGGCACGGAAAGAGGATAAAAAATGAAAAAACAGCAAAACGAACACCATGAGGAATACATCCCGTTCGAGCAGCAAAAAATCGTCAATGTGGAAATCAACAAGGAAATGAAAAAATCCTTTTTGGATTACTCCATGGCGGTTATTGTTTCGCGTGCGCTGCCCGATGTGCGCGACGGCTTAAAGCCCGTGCACCGCAGAATTCTTTACACGATGTATGAAAACAATCTGTATCCCGAAAAGGCTTACCGCAAATGCGCCGACACCGTCGGTGCGGTTTTGGGGCGCTATCACCCCCACGGGGACGCGTCCGTGTATGACGCGATGGTGCGTTTGGCGCAGAGCTTCTCGATGCGCTATATGCTTGTAGACGGGCACGGCAACTTCGGTTCGGTGGACGGCGACCCGCCCGCCGCGTACCGTTATACAGAGTCGAGAATGAGCAAAATCTCGATGGAAATGCTCACGAATATCGACAAAGACACCGTCGATTTTATGCCGAACTATGACGACCGCTTGAAAGAGCCGACGGTGTTGCCGTCGCGCTTCCCGAACCTTCTGGTCAACGGCTCAACGGGTATCGCCGTCGGTATGGCGACCAACATTCCGCCGCACAATCTGCGGGAGGTCATTGACGGTATCAATGTGTTGATCGACAACCCCGACGCCACACTCGAAGAAATTATGGAGTGCATCAAAGGCCCCGACTTCCCCACCGCGGGCATTATTATGGGGCGCGCGGGCATTCGCGCGGCATACGCCACGGGGCGCGGCAAAATCACCTTGCGCGCCCGCGCGGAAATTGTCGAAAACGAGAAAACAGGCAGATTTTCCATTGTTGTAACGGAACTGCCCTACCAAGTCAACAAAGCGCGGCTGATTGAAAGCATTGCCGATTTGGTCAAGGACAAACGCATCGAGGGCATTGCCGACATCAACGACTATTCCAGCCGTTTGGGTATGCGTATGGTCATTGACTTAAAGCGCGACGCAAATCCGCAGGTGGTGCTCAATCACCTGTTCCAATACACGCAACTGCAAATTTCCTACGGCATTATTCAGTTGGCACTTGTAAACGGCGAACCGAAAACGCTGACCTTAAAGGAAATTTTACAGCAATATATCGACTACCAATGCGAAATCATCACCCGCAGAACGAAATATGACCTCAAAAAAGCACAGGACAGAGAGCATATTTTGGAAGGCCTTGCCAGAGCGATAGACATTGTGGACGAAATCATAGCCACCATTCGCGCCTGTAAGGGCGGCACGCCCGAGGCAAAAGCCGCCATTATGGAAAAATTCGGCTTTGATGACCCGCAGGCGGCGGCAATCGTGGCTTACCGTCTCGGGCAGTTGGCAGGGCTTGAAATCAAAAAGATTTTGGAAGAACGCGACGAACTTTTGCGCAAAATCGCGGAGTACACCGAAATCCTCGGCTCACAGGAGCGCGTGCTTTCCATCGTGAAAACCGAACTTTCCGCCATCGGCGACAAATTCGCCGACGAACGCCGCACCGAAATCGTCAATGTCAGCGGCGAGGTCGATATTGAGGACTTAATCCCCGAGGAAACCTGTGTGTTCACGCTCACCAATATGGGCTACATCAAGCGCCAGCCTGTGGACACTTACCAAACCCAGCACCGCGGCGGCAAAGGCATTAAAGGCATGACACGGCGTGAAGAGGACATTGCCGAAACGATGTTTACCTGTTCTTCGCACGATTATATTATGTTCTTTACTTCGCTCGGGCGCGTGTACCGGTTGAAAGGGTATGAAATCCCCGAGGGCAGTCGGTCGAGCAAGGGGATGAATATCGTCAACATTTTGCCGCTTGTGGCGGACGAAAAAGTCACGGCGATGATTCGTGTGCCCGATTTCGGTGAGGAAACCGCCTATTTGTGTATGGTCACGAAAAACGGCGTGATTAAGCGCACCGAGCTTGACGCCTATAAAAATATCCGTAAAAGCGGTATTGCCGCCATCAATTTGGACGAGGGCGACGAGCTTTGCTGGGTGAAACTGACCGACGGCAGGCAGCAGTTGATGATTGCCACCAAAAAGGGTATGTGCATTTCCTTTCAAGAGGACGACGCGCGTTGCATCGGCAGAACGGCGCGCGGCGTGAAAGCCATTACCCTCGCCGAGGGCGACTGTGTGGCGGGTATGTGCGTGCTTGACAGCAGTAAAAAGGTCTTAACCGTGTCCGAAACGGGCTACGGCAGACGGTCGGATGTTTCCAACTACCGTGTGCAGTCCCGCGGCGGCAAAGGGCTTATTAACTACCACACCAAACAGTACGGTGATGTTGCCGCGATTACGATGGTTTCCGACGATGAAGATGTGATTTTGATCGCTTCCGACGGGATTATTATCCGTATTCACGCAAGCGACATCAGCGAATTTGCCCGTCCTTCAAAAGGCGTGCGCGTGATGCGCATTTCCGAGGGCGAGCGCGTGATGACGCTGTCGGTTACCCCGCACGAAGAAGAAAAAGCGGACGATGAAACGGAAGAAACTGCGGCGGCAGACGAAGCCGTTGCAGAAAATGCGGCAGAACCCGCACCCGAAGCATAAAAATTTTAAAATTCGTAACAAATAGAACGCTTTTTCGTGCTATATATTTCTGTAAAGGGCTTTGCAAGTGCGCAAAGACGGTGAAATACAACGGCGCGCCGGACAGTTTCGGTGCACCGAAAGCAGAAAAGAGAAGAATGTATGGACAATCAACAATATACCCAAAATCCCGCAGGGCAGACGATGAACGGGAACGAAGCACAAAATAATCCGTATGCGGCGGGGCAAGCGCCCAATACGCCGCCGAATGTGCAACCGCCCTACGGGGCAGGCGGATACGGGCAGAACGGGTACAATCCGTACGGACAGCCCCCCTACGCACAACCGCCGTACGGCAACCCGTATTATACCCCGGGCTACGGCGGCGCACCCTATACCGGCTATACCGCGCCGAATGACCCGCAAATCCGCCGCAAGAAAAACGAAACCCGCACCGTGCGCACCATGAGCACGGCACACGGGCTTTCGGTTTTGGGCTTTACGGTGTTTGCCTATGTATTCAGCGCAATTTTGGCGCTGATCCCGGGCTTTCGCGCGGCGTACACGGGCAATTCGGTATTCAGCGAGGCAATGGACGCCGTCTTTTCCATTTGCATTATTTTTATTCCGTTCTTTTTAAGCTTTTTATTTCAAAAAAAGCGCGGGCTGATAAAAGAATTGCCGCTGGGCACGCCAAATGACGGCAAAGCGGCGGTGTTGCTCGTGTTTATCGGCGTGATGTGCTGTGTTGCGGCGAGTTATGCAACGGGCATTTTGACCTCGGCGTTTGAAAACATTTTCGGCGTTACCTTTACCTTACCCGAAAGCGATACGGTTTACAATTCCGTGCCGCTGGTTTTGCTGGCGACGCTGGGCACGGCGATTGTGCCCGCGTTTATTGAGGAATTCGCCATTCGCGGCACGGTGATGCAGCCGCTGCGCAAATACGGCGACAAATTCGCCATTGTGATGTCGGCGCTGGTGTTTGGGCTGATGCACGGCAATATGGTGCAAATCCCCTTTGCCTTTCTTGCGGGGCTTGCCATCGGCTACGCCGTGACGGTGACCGGTTCGATGTGGGTCGGCGTCGCGATTCACTTCCTGAACAATTTTATTTCGGTGCTGATGCAGGTTGCGGTAGACAATTTGTCAGACAAACTCGAAAATGTTGTGCTTTTGGGGTTGCTGGCGCTGGTGTTCACCACGGGGATTGCCTGCTTGGTGCTGTATTTGAAAAACTATGCGCGCGTGCCGCTGCAAAAAGGCGACGAGACGCTTTCCAACGAGGAAAAAGCCAAGGCATATCTTTGCACCGTACCGATGATTCTTGCGGCGATTTCGCTGTTGATTGAAACGGCGCAGTATATTGAATTTTAATGGACAAAAAAACGGACAATACTATGGATAAAACGGAGTTTATGCGCCTTGCGCTCGACGCGGCAAAGCAAAGCGCCGCCGAGGACGAAGTGCCCGTTGGCGCGGTTGTGGTACGCAACGGCGAAGTGGTCGCCGTGGGCAGAAACCGCCGCGAAACCGTCAAAGACGCGCTTTCCCATGCGGAAATCGAGGCCATTCGCACCGCCTGCGCGGTGTTGGGCGGCTGGCGGCTTTGGGAATGTGAAATGTATGTGACCTTGGAGCCGTGCCCGATGTGCGCGGGGGCAATTCTCAACGCGCGCATTCGCAAGGTGACCTTCGGCGCGTATGACCCAAAGAACGGCGCGCTTTCGAGCGTGATGCAAATGTATGATTACCCCTTTACCCACAAGCCCGCCGTCGAAGGCGGCGTGTTGGCGGACGAATGTGCCGCCGTGCTGTCGGATTTTTTCAAAGATTTAAGGTCGCGGGGCGACACCGAATCGTAGGTTTACTTGGCAGGGTATCTTTACCTTTTCCTCTCGATTAAAAATGGCATCTTGTAGGGGCGAACTGTGTTCGCCCGCCGCAAATCATAGCAAACCGAAACGGGCGAACACCGCGTAGGGACGGACATCCTTGTCCGTCCGTAAAATCACATCAAAATCAGCGGGCGAACACTGTTCGCCCCTACTGCAAAAAGGAGATACAAAACATGAGCGAAGGTTGTTCCGGGAACTGCGGTTCCTGCTCGTCAAACTGTGAAAAGAGAGATATGCGCCTGCCTGAAAACAAATACAGCACCGTGAAAAAGGTCATCGGCGTTGTCAGCGGCAAAGGCGGCGTGGGCAAAAGTTTGGTGACTTCCCTGTTGGCGGTCGCGGCGCAGTCCGCAGGCAAACAGGCGGCGATTTTGGATGCCGATGTCACGGGGCCGTCTATTCCCAAAGCGTTCGGGCTTCACGACCGCGCCGAAGGCAGTGAGGACGGGCTGTTCCCGATGCAGACTAAAACCGGTGTGCGCGTGATGAGCGTCAATTTGCTTTTGGAAAAAGAGGATGCCCCCGTTATTTGGCGCGGGCCCGTCATTTCGGGGATGATTAACCAATTTTGGCAGGAGGTCATTTGGGGCGATGTCGATTATATGTTCGTCGATATGCCGCCCGGCACGGGCGATGTGCCGCTGACCGTGTTCCAAAGCCTGCCCGTGGACGGCATTGTGATTGTCACCACCCCGCAGGATTTGGTGACGCTGATTGTCAAAAAAGCGTACAATATGGCGAAAATGATGGATATTCCCGTGTTGGGGCTGGTCGAGAATATGAGTTGTTTCGAGTGCCCCGACTGCGGCAAACGCCACGCGATTTTCGGCGAAAGCAAATTGGACGAAGTCGCAAAAGAACTCGGCGTGCCTGTGCTTGCGCGGTTGCCGATTGACCCGAAAACCGCCGCGTTGGTTGATAAAGGCGCGGTGGAATTGGCAAACACCGATATGTTCAACGAGTTTATTGCAAAATTATAAGAGAAAAAACGGACGAGGCTTCGCGCCTTGTCCGTTTTGTTGTTCGGAACAAATATAAATTGGGGTTGTCTATCCAACCGTAGGGGCGTGCATTGCGCGCCCGTTTGTAGGGGCGGGTTTCCACG
>JBJEPV010000193.1:4527-5849 GCA_051881415.1 Candidatus Fimenecus sp. | reverse complement strand
ATTGGAAACTGATGCCTTGACTTTCTCAGGCCATTTTTATGATCCTGATACAGGAAAGAATTGGACAGGAACAACCTTGCCAACTGCTAAAACTAGAGCGCAATCTCATTACAATAGTGCAAAAACCGCTTTAAACAGAGATACGACACCTGATTTATTAGGGGATAATTTTGAGACAGCTTTAGAACAATTAGGGAAGGCGTTGCACTATATGCAAGATGTATGTGAACCTCACCATGCTGCAAATCAAACGGCGCTTAACTCAACACACACGGACTTTGAAACATATGTTGATTTGCGAATAAACTCCCTTATGCCAAGTGTTTCCTCTGTATCTATTGGCTTTTACGAAAACAGTCAGCAAAAGAGTGCGGGAGAATTAGTGCATCAAGCGGCGACTACAGGAAAAGCGGTTGTCAGTTACACAACAGAAGAACACCGAGGGGATTGGAGTACGGTGGGCACATATTGCTTAGAAAACGCGATTTGGCACTCTGCGAGATTGATTTATAAATTATTCTATGAAACAAACGCATCGTTTTTAAATTAGGAGGGGTAACTGTATGAAAGATAAAACTCGTTGTATCATTAGCATTATATTATCGGTATTGCCGATTGTATTGGTGGCAGTTTCAAGTATTGGGTATCTGCCGTGGCTTTCTATGCGTGTATCCGATTTCTTTTTGCGGTTTTTGACGCTTCCGATTTTCAGCGAGCAATACGGTCTGTTTCTGTTCCCCTCCTATGTATTTTTGACGGCGGTGTTTGCTTATGGAATGCAAAGTTTTGCAGAAAGTGATTTTTCACGCGAACAGGAACATCTCTATTTGGCATTTCCGATGACGGCAGGCGTTTTTAGTGTATTGAACCTTGTGTTTCTTTTTCTTTTAGGCGGTACAGCGGTTTATGCACTGTTGTCATTCCTTTCGGCGATTGCGCTTTTGTGCTGGCTGATTTGGAACATAAAAACGCTTGCGGCTATCCGACATACGGAGCAAAGCGTTTAAATCCGTATGCGTTTGCAACGGCTTGAGTTAGATACTTTATCTTATTTTTTCGGACAATAACGAACAATAGGGATGCGGGCGAGGCTTCAATCCGCCCGCATCTTTTTTTGCCGATTTGAGCCGTTACGCGAAAAATGCCTTGTAGATGTTTTTCTTCTGGTGCGAGATTCTTCGCTTCGCTCAGAATGACAAATTTTTATTTGTATATCCCATCGTAGGGGCGAACTGTGTTCGCCCACCGAAATTTGATGTGATTTGCGGAACAACACTAAGGTTGTTCCCTACGGTCTAGTTGCTAGTCGCTAGATGCTAGAC
>JBJEPV010000193.1:0-4427 GCA_051881415.1 Candidatus Fimenecus sp. | reverse complement strand
GCTAGAATGTAGGGGCGGGTTTCCATGCCCGCCCGTGAATTTTGATGTAATTTGCGGAGCGACACCGAGGTCGTTCCCTACGGTCTAGTTGCTAGTCGCTAGATGCTAGACGCTAGAATGTAGGGGCGGGTTTCCATGCCCGCCCGTGAATTTTGATGTAATTTGCAGAGCGACACCGAGGTCGTTCCCTACAAGATGTCATTTTCAATCGAGAGGACAGGGTATAGATTATCTACAAAGTAAACCAACGATTTGCTCCGCGGCTCACGCGGCGGAACGGTACGACCGTTCCCTACAAGATGATTTTTCCATGCGAGAGGCGCGAAAAAAACACCCGCAAAGGAACCCGACGATTTGCCGTCGCGCAGTCGCAACTTTTGGGCATATTGCCGAAATACAAGGAATTTTCTCTTTACGGTTGCTATTTTCATTATTTTAGTATATTATATACAAAGAATTTTCAAAAATTGGTTTTTATTTCAATTTTTTTGGAGGATATGTATGAATTACGCATTATCGAAAAAGAAAGCAAAAGAGCTGTTAACGGCAAAGCTTTCGCACTTTATGGGCGTCACACCCGAGGAGGCAACCGACGAGCAGTATTACAAGGCAATCGCGCTGATTGTCCGCGATATGATGAGCGCAGGCAGAGCAGAGTTTTCCGAAGAAGCCGCAAAGGCAGGCACTAAAAAAATCTATTACCTTTGTATGGAATTTTTGATGGGCCGCTCGCTCAAAAACAACCTCTACAACCTCAATTTGACCGAGATATTTGAAAGCGTGCTGTCCGATTACGGCGTGAAACTGGAAAATTTGTATGAATGCGAGCCCGACGCGGGCCTCGGCAACGGCGGTCTTGGGCGCTTGGCGGCGTGCTATTTGGACGGACTTGCCACGCAAGGCTACCCCGCACGCGGCTATTCCATTCTCTATGAAGCGGGCATTTTCAAGCAGAAACTTGTGGACGGCTGGCAGACGGAGTTACCCGACTTTTGGCTGCCCGGCGGCGAGGTTTGGCTTGTGCCGCACGAGGAAAGCGCGATTGAAGTCCGCTTTGAGGGCGATGTGCTGGATTCTTGGGACAATCAGTTCCACCATGTAGAGCTTGTAAACTACAAACCCGTACAGGCTATCCCTTACGATATGTATGTTTCGGGTAAGGACGGCAAAGGCATTTCCGTTTTGCGTTTGTGGCAGGCAAAAGCGCCTGCGCTTGATATGTCTTTGTTTAACCAGGGCGACTATATGCGCGCGATGGAGCAAAACGCGATGGCAGAGGTCATTTCCAAAGTCCTCTACCCCGCTGACAACCACCCCGAAGGCAAGTCTTTGCGCCTTCGTCAGCAGTATTTCCTGGTGTCTGCGTCCATTCAGGACATTGTGCACCGCCATTTGCGCGTGTTCGGCACCATGGATAACTTCGCCGAAAAGGTCGCCATTCATTTGAACGACACCCACCCGACCTTGGCAGTGCCGGAATTGATGCGGATTTTGCTTGACGAATGCGGCTACGGCTGGGACGACGCGTGGAACATTGTGACAAGCGCGGTGGCGTATACCAACCATACCGTGATGAAAGAGGCGCTGGAATGCTGGCCCGAGGATTTGTATAAACGCTTAATGCCGCGTATTTGGCAGATTACCAAAGAAATTGACAACCGCTTCCGCAACTATGTGTGGCAGGCAACGAACAACGCCGACCAAGTGGAGCGTATGGCGATTATGTCCAACGGCGTGGTGCGTATGGCAAATCTCTGCGTGGTGTCTTCGCACTCCGTCAACGGCGTGTCGGCATTGCACAGCGAAATCCTGAAAGACACCGTGTTCCACGATTTCTACACCTTAACGCCCAACAAATTCAAGAATGTTACCAACGGTATTGCGCACCGCCGCTGGCTGTGCCAGTCCAATCCCGAACTTGACAAACTCTTAAAAGAACTCATCGGGGACGGGTTTGTGTACCGTGCCGACGAACTGTTGAAATTGCGCGACTACAAAGACGACAAAACCGTTTTGGCAGAACTCGAACGCATCAAAACCCACAACAAAGAGCGTTTCGCCGAGCAGGTGTTTAAGAATACGGGCATAAAATTAGACCCGACCTCGATTTTCGATGTACAGGTCAAGCGTTTGCACGAGTACAAGCGCCAGCACTTGAACGCCCTGAATATTTTGACCGAATACCTTGCCATTAAAGAAAATCCGAATGCGGACTACGCGCCGCACACCTATATTTTCGGCGCAAAGGCGGCTTCGGGCTACTTTATGGCGAAAAAGATTATCGCTTTTATCTGCGCGCTCGGGGATATGATTAACAACGACCCCGATGTGCGCGGCAGACTGAAAGTCGTGTACTGTGAGGATTACAATGTCACTATGGCGGAAAACCTGATGCCCGCCGCCGATATTTCCGAGCAGATTTCGCTTGCGGGTACCGAGGCGAGCGGCACAGGCAATATGAAACTGATGATTAACGGCGCGGTCACTTTGGGCACCATGGACGGCGCAAATGTCGAAATCTTCGACGCAGTGGGCGACGACAATATCTTTATTTTCGGTATGTCCACCCCCGAGGTCGAGGAAATGAAACGCCGCGGCTACAATCCGCAGAATTACTACAATAACAACGCCGAATTGCACAACACGATTGATTTCATCAACCGTTGCGGCATTGCGGGCAAGCAGTTCCCCGAAATCGGCGGCACGATTTTAAATCACGACCCGTATATGGTTTTGGCGGACTTCGCCGATTACCGCCGCGCACAGCATTTAGCGGTGGAGACCTTTGCCGACCGTGAAAAATGGAACAGAATGTCGCTGATGAACATTTCGGGTGCAGGCAGATTTGCCGCCGACCGTGCGATTAACGATTACGCACGCGACATTTGGCACACCAAGTCGGCATTCGTTGCCGGCGCAGACGCGCCGAAAACGGCGAAAAAGCCCGCCGCGCCGAAAGCCGAAAAGCCCGCCGCCCCCGCGAAGAAAGAAGCGGTGAAAAAGGCGACTGCCGCAAAAGCAGAGCCCGCGAAAAAATCCCCCGCAAAGAAAAAGAAATAAGAGAGCACACATACAACCACCCCCGCCGTACCGTCGGGGGTGGTTGTTGTTTCAGTAAAAATAAAATTGGATTTGTAGGGGGATTAACGGAACGGTACGGTCGCTCCCTACGCACAAAATGTAATGCGTGCGTAGGGGCGTGCATTGCGCGCCCGTTTGTAGGGGCGATTCACGAATCGCCCGCAAGGCTTGATGTAATTTTGCGGAACGGTCAAGACCGTTCCCTACGCACAAAATATACTGCGAGCGTAGGTGCGTGCATTGCGCGCCCGTTTGTAGGGGCGGGTTTCCACGCCCGCCCGTGGATTTTGATGTGATTTTGCGGAACAACACTAAGGTTGTTCCCTACAAAATGGTTTTTCCAATCGAGAGGACAAAGAACAGACTACCTGCAAAGCAAACCCACGATTTGCCGTCACGCAACCGCGACCGACGGAACGGTACGGTCGTTTACGCCTACGAATTCCCTGCGGCAAACATTGCCCGTATTGCAACGGCAACGGGGTCGTTTTCTGCATAGCCGGTCAAAAATTTTTCGGGGCTGCCGTCACTTTTGGTTTGCGCCGTTTTGGGCAACAAATCATATACCGCACACAAATCCGCCGGTGCGCAACCTACATCGGTTTGTAGGTAAACTTGTTTTCCGTCTGCGAAAGTGATGGAAATACCCAAATAATCATAACGATGTGCGATTCGTCCACTGATTATCAACCCCGAATCTTCATACATATGAAATTCCGTCACATCAGCATAATTGTACGCCGCGGTTTGGCGGTTTATACAGTTATATTTTTGCACACCGTCTTTGTAAAACGCCCAACGCCCCGTGGTGCCAAACGCCGCAAGCACGAAGGTTATCGCGGCTATCCCCGCCAAAATGCGGCGATTGAAACGATGCATTTCTTTTTCGTGCTCGGTATATTGTTTTCGGTGATACCGTTTGTCCGTTAACGGATACACTTCCTTGTATCCGGGCGTTTTCCCATATCGGAACCCCTTTTTGGGGAAAATCGGTTGTTTTTTATCGTATAAATCAGCAAAAAATGCAATTTCCAAAACGATAAGAAAAAGCATAAACGGTATCGTCAAAAGAAAACTGAGTGTCGCCGCGACTGCCAATGCACCGTCAGCGCACCAAAGCCGATTTAATACAAACGCGCCCGCGATGCAAAGCCCGTACAGCGCTAAAATCCCAACAACAAGCACGCAAACATACAGGACTTTATCTATCCAAGACAGCGGTGGATTTTTCGGCTTATGCTTCGGCTTTTTTCGTTTGGATTTTGCCATTGCGTTCCCCTTTCATGCAACTGCGGCGGGGGGCGCGGGTGTCCGGTGGACACCTCTGCGAATGAAATGAGCAGAAG
>JBJEPV010000192.1:0-5854 GCA_051881415.1 Candidatus Fimenecus sp. | reverse complement strand
AACCAATTTACATTGTGGAAAATCCACGGGCGGCCGGGTCGACCGCCCCTACGCACGCATTTTATTTCGCCCGTTCCGTTAATACCCCCACAAACCCCAATTTGTCATTCTAAACGAAGTGAAGAATCTCGAACAGCACAAAGTAAAACAATACGGCACGAGATTCTTCGGCTGTCGCCTCAGAATGACAATGGGGCAGGCGAACACAGTTCGACCCTTACAAAGCCAAATGGATATACACAGTGTGTTCGGGCGGTTGGTGTGTGCCTGTATTCGAAAAGTTTGCCCCGCCGCCCTTTTACCACACACAATGTCCAAAAAAACGGACTTTCCCGAAAAGGTGTCATTGTATCTCTAACGGAATTGTGCTACTATGCAAACAGTAATCGAACATTTGTTCTGTTTTGTTTGCGAAAGAGGGGTGCACAATGACACTTACCGAATTATCCCGCGAATACCGTGCTGAGGAGGCGAAGCTGACCGGGCAAATTGACCGTTTTCTGCCCGTAGCCAAAAGTTTAACCGGCGACAGCCGCCGCGAGGCATACCGCCGTCTTGCCTGCCTTTACGAAATGCGCCGCGATGTGCGTTTGACGGCACAAACCTTGGAAAATTATTACCGAAATAAAGCCGAGCACCGTATTTATCATAAAAATGGACAATATTTTTCGGGAAAGATGTAACAGTTTGTAAAATTTCCTATTGATAAATCCTTGTCAAAATTGTATAATAACTCCTGTATGGTTAAGATATGGAGCAATCCCCTATCTTAGAAAGGAGTTTAAAACATTATGAACTATTCCCAAGAAGTTGAAAAAATGTGCTGCGTCGCCAAAGGCCCGCATCACGGTCCCGCGCCCATTCCCGAAGAGGGCAAATGGGTCAAAGCTTACGAGATTAAGGACATCTCGGGCTTTTCGCACGGTGTCGGCTGGTGCGCACCGCAGCAGGGCACCTGCAAACTGTCTTTGAATGTCAAAAACGGCATTGTCGAAGAAGCATTGGTCGAAACCATCGGTTGCTCGGGTATGACCCACTCCGCGGCAATGGCGGCAGAGGTTCTCCCCGGCAAAACCCTGCTTGAATGCCTGAACACCGACCTCGTTTGCGACGCTATCAATGTTGCAATGCGTGAAATTTTCTTGCAGTTTGTCTACGGCAGAACGCAGTCCGCTTTCTCGGAGGACGGGCTTGTGGTCGGCGCGGGGCTCGAAGACCTCGGCAAAGGTCTTCGTTCACAGGTCGGCACCATGTTCTCAACCAAATTGAAGGGCGTTCGCTATATGGAAATGGCGGAAGGCTATGTCACCAGAATGGCGCTCGATGAAAACAACGAAGTCATCGGCTACGAGTTCATCAAGGTCGGCAAAATGCTGGAGGATATCCGCCACGGCGTGTCCGCAGACGAAGCACTCAAAAAGAATACGGGTTCATACGGTCGTTTTGCAAATGCTGCAAAATATATCGACCCTCGTGAAGAATAAGGAGGGGCAATACAATGGCTAACGATGTAATGTTTGAAGGTAAAGAAAGAAGAATGGCGAAAATCGAGAAATGCCTTGCCGAAAACGGCATTGCAAGTCTTGAAGAAGCCAAAGCCCTTTGCGAAGAAAAGGGTATTGATGTGGAAGCAATCGTCAAAGGCGTACAGCCCATCGCGTTTGAAAACGCAGTTTGGGCATATACCCTCGGCGTGGCGCTCGCCATTAAAGGCGGCGTGAAAAGCGCTTCCGAAGCGGCTGCCGTTATCGGCAAAGGCTTGCAGGCATTCTGCGTGCCCGGCTCCGTTGCCGAGCAGAGAAGCGTGGGCCTCGGCCACGGCAACCTCGGCGCAATGCTCTTAAACGAAAACACCAAATGCTTTGCGTTCCTTGCCGGTCACGAATCTTTCGCGGCGGCGGAAGGCGCAATCGGTATTGCGAAAACCGCAAACAAAGTCCGCAAAGAGCCCCTTCGCGTGATTTTGAACGGCTTGGGCAAAGACGCGGCAATGATTATTTCGCGTATCAACGGCTTCACTTATGTGAAAACCGATTATGACTTCTATACCGGTGAACTGACCGTGGAAAGCGAAACCGCGTATTCCGACGGCGAGCGCGCGGCGGTCAAATGCTACGGCGCAAACGATGTTCTCGAAGGTGTAGCAATTATGAAGAAAGAGGGCGTGGATGTTTCCATCACCGGCAACTCCACCAACCCCACCCGTTTCCAGCACCTGGTTGCAGGCACCTATAAAAAATGGGCGATGGAAAACGGCGTGAAATACTTCTCCGTGGCTTCGGGCGGCGGCACAGGCCGTACCCTGCACCCCGACAATGTCGCGGCAGGCCCTGCTTCTTACGGTCTTACTGACTCTATGGGCAGAATGCACGGTGATGCGCAGTTCGCTGGTTCTTCGTCCGTTCCGGCGCACGTCGAAATGATGGGCTTAATCGGCATGGGCAACAACCCCATGGTCGGCGCGACCGTTGCTTGCGCAGTTGCTGTGGAAGAGGCAATGAAATAAGCAGTCTCCTTTCGGACAGGCTGTTTTGAGAACGGCGCAATTTCAAAAAACACCCCCGCCGCAGCGTTTTCTGCGACGGGGGTTTCTGTTGCGGTGGAAAGATGAGTTTGGATTTGTATATCCAACCGTAGTGGCGGGTTTCCATGCCCGCCCGTGGATTTTGATGTAATTTTACGGAACGCTCAAGACCGTTCCCTACGCACGAAATGCATTTTCAAGGTAGGGCGGGGGCTTGCTCCCGCCGCAAGGTGCCTGAATTCGGGGAATTTGCTCCCGCCGCGGGGTTTGATGTGAATTGACGGCGGGGGCGAGCCCCCACCGTTTTTGCCCCCTCTGACGAGGGGGCTGTCAAATGCAACGCATTTGACTGGGGGAGAGATTTTTTCCGTTTCTCTCCCTCCGTCACGGCTGCGCCATTACCCCTTTGTCGCTACGCGACATTTCCCCTAACAGGGGAATCTCACCGCCCCCTACGCACGCATTGTCATTCTGAGCCGTCAGGCGAAGAATCTCGTTTCGCATATTTTTATTTTGTGCTATTGGCGATCCTTCGCTTCGCTCAGAATGACAAATCGCCCCTACAAATTCCAATTTAAACGCAAAAAACGGGCGAAAAATTCGCCGAATGCAACCGCGGTGCAAAGCAAATCCCCCGACGAACTGTCTGTTTCGTCGGGGGATTCGCTTATTTTGACAATGCGCTTATTTCTTTGCTTGTTTGGAATACTTCTGCAAATAAATAAAACGCATCAAACGGGTTTCAATCGGGTTAATCGGCTTGCCGGCATAGAACAGCTTTTTGCCGATTTCGGTTTTACAGCCCTTTTCCATCACCATTTCCACGGCGGTGGCGTCATATTCACTGCCTGCAACGCAAAGCGCGCCGTTGTTGGCAAGCAATACGGCATTTCTGCCCTTTAAGCCCTTGACAACCTTTTTCGAGGATTTGAGCGTGTCGTTCGGGTTAAAGGTGCGGTTTTTCACGGTCACGCCGCAAAGCTGTGCAAAGTCATCAAGCAACGGCTTCATCACCTTGTTGGTCTTGGAAACCGCCATGACTTCGGGGCTTTGGTTGTGCACGATGAAATTTACATCTTTGCGCTTTTTGTAAATGGCGCGGTGCAACTCGGCAGAGGCGGGGTAATCCTTGCCTTCGACCAAATCACCGCTTTGAATGTCAATGCGCACCATTTCGCCTTCGCCGTTGACGGCGGTAATGTTGAACACACTGCCTTCGCGTTCGCTGTTGTATGCGGCAAACTGCGGGGCGGCAGTCAACTTTTTGTTGGCGAATTTGTCGGCAATATACTCGTAAACGGTTCCAAGCCCTTCTGCAACTGCGCCCGTCCACTCTTTGTATTTGTTGGTAATAAAGCCTTCGCAAACGGTTTCAAGTTCTGCGGCAACGGCAAACGCGTCCTCATAGCTTTCGCCCATGCAAAGCGCGCCGTGATGCGCCATAATGACGGCTTTGGAGTCACTGCGTTTAATCGCGGCAACCACGCCTGCGCGCAGTTTGCCCGTACCGGGAAGCCCGTAAGACGCCAGCGGCACATTGTCGCCGATTACCGCGGCGCTCTTTTCGGAGACGACGTTAATATCAAAGCCCAACGCGCTGACAACCGACGCCTGCATTTGATGGGTGTGAATGACGAAATTCACTTCGGGGCGCAGTTTGTACGCCTCGGCGTGAATGCCTTTTTCAGACGAGGGCTTCACATCGCCGTCATAGGCAAGGTCTTCAATATTGACCAAAACGATTTCGTCGGGCGTGAGGTCTTCGTACGCTCTGCCCGAGGGGGTAATTACAAACTGTTTGTCATCAATGCGGCAGGAAATGTTGCCCCAAGTGCGCGCAATCAAGCCCGATGCGACAACCTCTTTGCCGGCTTTAATCACAAGTTCTTTTGCTGCTTGAATATCCATTGGATCTCACCTCTACCTTTTACACAATGCAAAACATATCGGGGGCGGGACGAACTTCGCCCGCCCCCAAAGAGCTTACTGATTGGTTCCCTTATTCGGTTTTAATCGCAACATTTGCCAAAACTTTATCGAAGCAGGTAAGTGCCTGGTCGATCATCTTCGGCGTGTATGCCGCGGAGGTATACAAGCGGCTGCCTGCCAAGGTAACAAGACCTTCTGCCATGTAAGCCGCGCCCATATACTGCATTTCTTTCTTGCGTTCGCTTGTCGCGGAAATGACACCCGGAATCGTCCACGGCTTGCTCCAATTGATGGAGAAGTGCATGGTGCCGACGGTTTCGAGGTGGCAAATGGAGCCTTCGTTCCAAGCCACGAACGGCAGGTTGTATTTCGCAACCAATTCCTTTAAGCCTGCGGTCAAGCGGTCGCCCATTTGGCCGGCTTTCTGGCAAGCGTTCTGCTTGTCGATTTCTTCGAGGGTGAAGTAGCCTGCGCAGCAGGAAAGCGGGTTTGCGGTCATGGTGCCGCCGGTGAAGGCTTTCTTAATCTTCATACCGGAGTCATCGAGGCCTGCGCCGAGGTATTTCATATACTCTTTCTTACCGCCGACACCGCCTGCGCCCGGATAGCCGCCCGCGATAACTTTACCGAAGATGGTCAGGTCGGGCGATACACCGAAGTAGCCCTGTGCGCCCGCCATGCCGATACGGAAGCCGGTAACCACTTCATCGAATACAAGCAGTGCGCCGTATTTGCGGCAAAGACGCTCAACGCCTTTGTTGAAGTCGTATGCAAGGGGCGTGGTGCCGCTTTCGGGGCCGACCGGTTCAATAAAGACAGCCGCTGTGCCGCCCTTGAACTGGTTCATCCAAAGTTTTCTTTCCAAATCTTCCAAATCGCCGGGGAAGAATTCCTGCGTATGTTTGAAGAGGTAAAGCGGAACGCCGTTCGCCTGTGTGAATTTCGAGCCGGGAACACGGATGCCGTAACCCAATTGGTCAGACCAGCCGTGATACGCGCCGCCCATTTTCAAAATGTTCTTTTTGCCGGTGGCAAGACGCGCCACACGAACTGCCGTCATACAAGCCTCTGTACCCGAGCCCTGCATACGGAACATATCGACGGTCTCCACGCTGTCCGAAATCTTTTTCGCCAGCTTGTATTCAAATTCATGGAACAAACCGGTGGAAGGACCGCAGGTGTTTAACAGGTCGATAACCTGCTCACGCACCACCTTCGGGTTGGAGCCGAGCACGGTCGGGCCGCCTGCCTGCAAGAAGTCAAAGTATTTGTTGCCGTCAACATCATAAAGATATGCGCCGTCCGCCTTGGTGAAAACCAGCGGGAAGGGATAGTTGAACGCGAGGTTGTGCTGCACACCGCCGGGAATGACTTCACGCGCCTCGGAAATCATTTCTTTGG
>JBJEPV010000191.1:0-5866 GCA_051881415.1 Candidatus Fimenecus sp. | reverse complement strand
TTTGGCGCACACGTTCATGGGCGGATCGCAATCTTGTGAACTGTCTGTTGACCGTCATTTCAAGATCGGATGATTCGCAAACGGTATTCGGAGCAGGAAACACAACCTCCGGCGAACTTCTCAAAACAGGCACGCTGAACGACAAAGGACAGTTTTTCGGATATGAGGAAACGGACAAGCAAGTGAAAGTGTTCCACATCGAAGGATGGTGGGGCGATCAATGGGAACGCATTGTCGGCATCCTCGGTGATTATGGCAAAGTGAAGGTGAAGATGATCCCGCCTTATAATCTCACGGGAGAGGGATACACCGACACGGGCATATCGTGGAGCGGTTGGAACAGCGGATTTATTAAAAACACCATGATGTCGCACTTGGGAAGAATCCCGAATGAACTTGAACAGAACGCAAAGCACATCCCCGATTGGTGTTGGTTTGACAACGACAACATCAACATCGCGCTTGTCGGCGGTCGCTGCCGCAACGGTGCGCTTTGTGGCGCGGCGTGCTTGCACTTGCTCATCGCGGCTTCCTCCGCGCGTTGGACGTTTGGGGCGGCTCTTTCTTGTGAACAGCCTTCAGCGGCGTAAGCCGCGGGGGGATCGGGGGATTTATCCCCCGCCAAATAAAATATATGTAAAAATCGGAGGAACAAATTATGTTTTTGAATACATGGGCAAAAAGAATCCACGAAAACGCCGTGGCGCACGGTTGGTGGGAAAAAGAAAGATCGTTTGCGGAGGTTGTTTCCCTCTTTCATTCAGAAGTGTCGGAAGCACTTGAAGAATACAGAGCAAAACGCCCGATGATGTACTACCCTTGCAATGCGGGCGGCGTGTGCGTTTTGGAGCAGCCGGAACGAAATGTGGATTGCGGCAGCAGGATCATCGACACAGAGGGCGGCAAGATTTGCAAAGCCAAATCGGACAAGCCGGAAGGCATCGCCGTTGAATTGGTCGATTGCGTGATCCGCATTTTGGACTTTTTCGGACATGAGGGCATCGCAGATGCAACCATCAAGGATGCTGAAGGTGTTGACATTGACGGCATGATCGAGAGCGGCGAAGATTGGTGCGCCGGTCTGAATATGAAAGCGGATTTGCCGGAAGCGGTTGCGAATCTGCATTATCTCATTTCGCTTTCGTATGATGCACATTTGAACGCCGACAACGCCCCCGCCGAAACCGCCGTATATGAGCGCAACGGATATTTGTGCGCTGTTGTTGAGTATATCCGCACATGGCTTGCAGATAACGGGTACAACATGGAGGAAATCGTGCTGATAAAGCATGAATACAATCGCACACGTTCATATCGCCACGGCGGAAAGGCGTTATAAACAAAAAAGAGCATAAGAAAAGGCGGCGTGTCCATCCAAAGCACACGCCGCCGGAATTGCCAAACAACAACGACAATTCATCACGGATTATTATATCACATTTGTGTCGGATTGTCAAGCCATAAAATGCGCCCGATGCGGTGCTTTCGCGCCCTTGTAATGGATAATAACAAGTCGTTGAAGGAAGCACACACGGGAAAGGAAAAGCCAAAGGAGCGCAGGACAATCATGAAATACAATGATGAAAATATCTGTATGGGAAAGTCAAGTCAAAGTCAAGTCATGTCGGGTACATTCTTTGAAGCATTGCAAAGTGTCCGGGAGCAGATCGACATTGAATGTTTCTTTGAAAGAGATCAGAAGCAAGTGAACGAAATCATGATGTTGATTGCGGAAATGTACCGCCTTCCGCCCGATGCGGAAGTGCAGATCAACGGGCAGAAATTGCCCGCATCTATGGTGCGTGATGTGTATTCCCTCTTGACGGAGGAACACATCCGCGAAGTCATCACAAATTATGAAAAAGCGGAATACACCATCAAATTCAAAAAGACATACCTCCGCACGGCGTTATACAACGAAGTGTTTGAGCATGAAAGCAGATTTGTGAACGGATTCCGCACAGCGTTCCCCGAATACGGAACGAACAACCATTGATGAACAGGGGCATTGACATGACAGGCAAATCACGAACAAAGCCGCGCCGCAAGCGCAATCCATATATTCCGTATGATTATGAACAGGCGTATGAAAAAAGCGTTGAAAATCTGAAGGAATGGGAAACAGAACAGTTGTTGCAGCGCGGGCAAACAAAAACCGTGTATGCAACAAAAGAGATCAGAAGCGGCGAACAGTTGGAAATTGAGATATACCCCGATTTTTCAAAACGGGATGCGGATCAAATTCCCGCGGGGTGCAGAATCAAGAAAGACAACCGCAAAGCCATGAACAATCTGAATGACAAGAATTCCCGCAAGGCTTGTGAACGGATCATCAACACGAATTTCGGCACGCGCGACATTTGGATGACTTTGACATATCGCAACGCCGATTTGCCGGAAACATTTGAACAGGCGCAACGCAATATTCAAAACTATATGCGGAAGGTGAACTATTGGCGCAAAAAAGAGGGATTGCCAAACGCAAAATATGTTTACATAACAGAGTGGTTGGAGGCGGATGACGATCATCCGGGCATCCGATGCCATCACCACGTTGTCATTGACGGCTCAATGTCAATGGATCGCTTGGAGGAACTGTGGGCACACGGTGATCGAAACGAAACACGCCGCTTGCATAAGGATGAATACGGCTTGACAGGCATGGCGAATTACATCACCAAACAGCCGCGCCGCAAGCACATCAAGAAATGGTGCGCATCCAAAGGACTTGAACAGCCGCAGCAGAGCAAAAACCATTACAAATTCAAGCGAAATCATGTGCAAAAGATGGTACGCGACAACGCCATGATTTATGAATACATGAAAAAGTGGTACGGCGCAAAAGGATATTTTTTCACAGATGCAAAGATATATTACAACGAGGTCAACGCGCAGTTTTATGTTTACGCGCGAATGCGAAAACATGAACAAATGCGGGATTGATGGTGCAATAACAAAGGACATAAAATCATTTTTACGGAGGAAAACATAATGAACAGTACAAACAGAAGAAAATCGGCAGGATCGCCCGCCGCGGGAATCGTCAAGGTCATCGCATTCATTGCCATTGCCGTATTGATCGCGGTGCTGTTGGTGTGCATGACATCCGGCGCAAAAGGCGGCGCGGACACATCCACGGGCGCGGGCAGGACATCGACACCTTCAGCAACGCAAGCCGCAAAGCCGGACAAAACGGCAACACCGTTGCAAAACATCATTGAGAGCGGCGCGGCGGCAGAACAAAAAACAGATGATTTGATCGAGCGCATCAAGGAATCGGAAAATACATACCTTTTCCCCTCCCCTGTGGAAAATTGGGAGGAAAATGATCTGACGGGATTTGCGGAATACGACATCGGCGAATTCAAGATATACGGCGGCGATTTCCCGCTGTGCTTGCAAGCGTACACATTCGCAAAGTGCCGCGAATATGGCATATCGTATCCGCTGATTGTCGGCATGATCCAAATCGAATCATCGTATAAATACACCGCCGTGTCGTATGACGGCAAATGCAAAGGATTCATGCAGATCAATGACTATTGGCACGCAGATCGCATGGCAAAGGTCGGCGCGGAGGATTTGTTCAATCCATATGACAACATCGCAACGGGCGTTGATTTCATGGCGGAACTGTTGAACAGATATGACGGCGAATATTTGAAAGCACTTGCAGCATACAACATGGGCGCAACGGGCGCATATCGAAACTTGTGGCAATACGGCGTTTATGAATATTCCTATACAGACAAAGTGACCGCCGCCGCAAAAGAAATATATATCACGATATACGGAGGGATCGAACAATGAAAATGCAAAAGTTGGTGAAAATCTGCAAGAATGAACGCGCGTTGTTGTTATACGACACGGCGGACGGTGTTCAATGGTTGGGAAACAGAACGGCGATGTTCCCGTTGTACAGCCATCCGAAATATGCAGAAGAAAACATTTTCGCCGCGCTTGACATCAACGAAAAGCAACGTGAAAAAATCACGTTCAAGCACTACCCCACAACGCCGTCACATCTTGATGTTTCGGATTTTGTGGATTCGGAATCTGTTGTGGAACGAGCGGGCGGGATCGCAATCTATTATTGCGGCAAATATCTGATTCCATACAAGACACAGCAAGGAATCATGTTTGTGAACGGTGACAGCCTTGCGCCGCTTGCGGATCAAGAAGATAAAATGCTGTATGAGCGGCAAACCGCATCCGGCGAAACATATTTTGCCGTCAAAAGCGGATTCATGGTGAACGGCATTGTTACGCCGGAAAACATCGTGGATGAAGTGCTGTTGCGGCAGTTGAAGGCACTATATCAAGAATGCGAATTGACATTATACAACCAAACGCCGAAATCCGCCGTTCCGCAGGACGAACAACAGACGATAGATGCGCTGAAGGAAATGTACCGCACGGATTCCGATGAAGATGCGGAGGATGATGAATGATGCAGTATTTCGCTTTCGTTGTGACTTTCGCATCGATCATCGGCACGGTTGCAAATTCATTCAAAAAGCGATGGTGCTTTTATGTTTGGCTGTGTACGAATGCTTTTTGGTGCATATACAACGCAGCCAACGGACAAGCCGCGCAATCGCTGTTGTATGCGTTCAATTTCGTCATGGCAATCATCGGTATTGTGAAATGGAAACAGCCGACAGAGGGCGAAAAAACAGCCGCGGAGCGGTTAAAAGAAACAGATCGAGAGGGATGACAATGCGATTTGAAAGCAATGAAGCGGCAGAACAAGAAACCGTGATTTCGTTCTGTGAATTGATGGCGAATCGTTACCCCGAATTGTCATTGATTTATCATGTGCCAAACGGCGGAAAGCGCAGCAAGACGGAAGCGGCGCGATTCAAACGGCAAGGCGTGAAACCGGGTGTTCCCGATTTGGTGTTACCCGTTCCCAGCCACGGCTTTCACGGGTTATACATTGAAATGAAATACGGCAAAAACAAAGCAAGCGGCGAACAATCATGGTGGCTTGAACAACTCACGGCGCAAGGATATATGTGCGCGCTGTGCGTGGGAGCGGATGCGGCAATTCGCACGATTTGCGATTATATGAGAATCAAGGGAGGTTGACCGATGGAGCGGGATACACGGGAGATCAGAAAAGGTGATATTTTCTACATACAAAAGGCGGCGCACGTTGGCAGCGAAATGATAAGTGACGGCAGACCGGCGATCATCGTTTCAAACGATTATTGCAATCAGCATTCAGAGGTTGTGGAGGTGGTTTTTCTGACTACCCGCGCAAAACACAAAATGCCGACACACGTTTTCATTGCATCCGCGCCGCGCCCGTCAACCGCTCTATGTGAACAAATCACATCGGTGTCAAAACAGCGGATCACAGAATTTGCCGGGCGAATCACGAAAGAAGAAATGATGCGCATGGAACGCGCCATGATGATTTCGCTTGATGTGCAATACGGCATCAAAGAACAGAGAAAATGACGGGAGGCGAAATGCTTGAACTGTATGCAAAATGACGAAGGATACAAAAACGCACGACAACTCGCCGAAGCACTTGCCGCAGCCGCGCAAAGAGCGAAGGAAGGCATAATGTTGACGGAAGAACAAAAAAGCACGCTCAAAGAAGCCATCGAAGAAATCCGCGAATTTTGGGAGCGGATCAAATCGTTGTTTTTCCCCGATTTTGATAATCTCACGGACAGCCTCCGCGAAATTTACAAGATGATGGCAATTTGCGAACAGGAAAAACGGCGATTGCGGTTTTTCGGGCGCGGAAAACGGGATATTTTCAAAAAGCGGGTACATATCAAACGGGCAATATTTCAAAAACCAAAATATAGGAAATGGCGGATTTCGGTATATGGCTTTTACGGCTAAAACG
>JBJEPV010000190.1:0-5910 GCA_051881415.1 Candidatus Fimenecus sp. | reverse complement strand
GAACACAAGTTTTGATACCACGGTTTCGGGAAAAGCACAATACAAATAATCGTCAATAACATCGTTGTTGTAAAGCAGGGTACGGTTGCCCTGTTCGTCCTCGCCATACCAACTGAACGCTTCGCAATCCGCGCCGCGTTCCCGCAGGGTGACACGGTTTATGCTGACAGGCACCGAAAATGTAAATGTGATACTGTTGCCTGCCTCAAATTCCGCACTGCTGCGCAAATCGGCGTCAATCGTCTTTTCGGCATCTTCCGCATCAGAAACCACTTTGGTGACAGATTGCATCAAGTTTTCCGCATCGACGGTTTCAGGCTGTTCTTTCGGAACAGCACCGCATGCACAACAGGAAAGTAACAGCAGCGCCGCGAGTAAAACGGCACATTGTTTTCGCCTTTTCATTTTCAATAACTCCTTTATGTGCTTATCTTTGTGTTTGATTTCGTACAGTGATTTCGCCGTGTATACAGTTTCGGTACGATTTTACAGATTCGGCATGATATTTGTCTGAACGGTTACCCCGGTTTCTTTTGAAAATTTCGCAATCACGCCGCCGCAGTCCGCTGTGGCAAATATTTCAGCATGCGCAAGGGTTTTCAATTTCCATTTCACATCCGGGTAGACTCTTTTCATTGTATTCGGTATGACGGCAATTTCGGGGGACAGTTTTTTCACCCAGTAGACTGAAGTTGAGCCGAAATATCCGTGATGCCCTACTTTCAACAAATCAACCTTGCCGACCGCATCTGCAATTTTCCGTTCTCCGCCGTTTTTGTAGTTCATATCGCCCGCAAGCAGTGCGCGTTTGCCGTAGGCTTCGACCAGCGTTACCACGGAATTTACATTTTCTCCGTATTTGTGTTTGGCTTTTTGATATGTGCCGTTCAAAAAACGGATTTGAAAATCCCCCAGCGTGACCGTTACATTGTCAAAGCTTTCCGCAATAGGGACATTTTTGCTTTCGAGCGCATTACGCATTTGGTCGTATACCTCTTGATTGTCCCAACGCTTAGCCTCATAAATAAAAATATTATCGTTGTAATACGGTTTGAGATATGCCTGCTTTACGGTGATTTCGGGATGCATGATGACCGTGTCAAATCCGCCGATATGGTCGCTGTGGCAGTGTGTGCCGAGCACAAAATCCAATACGACCTGCCCGTCACTGTTTCGGCAGTTTTGTAAAAGATAGGCACAAACTGCGTCTTCATATCCTTTGAGATTCAGATGCGGTTTGTCTGCGGGAAAATCGGTATCCTCTGCTGCGTCAATCATGGCAAAGTGCCCGTTGCTTTCCAAAAGAATGCAGTCACTGTGTCCGGTACTCAAAAAATGAATTTGTGTGTTCATAGTATGTTTTTCTCCATATACTGCAAAACGTGTGCATCATTTGAACAAATCGTTTGCTGTGCCGCCGCTTTGAGCGCGTCGCAGGCGTTTTCCACCGCAAACCCTTTGCCGACGGTTTGAAACAGTGTTAAATCGTTTCGGCTGTCGCCGACTGCCACTGTGTTTTTGATGTCAAAACCGAGTATCGAACAAAGTTTTTGAAGACCGGTGCCTTTGTTGACGCAACTGTTCATAATTTCCAAATTGGCATCCATTGAGGTGGTAATTTCAACCTGCGGACATTCTTGCAAAATCTGTGCTTTGCACGCCTGACGCTCCTCATGACTGTGAAAGAACACATCGAACAATTCCGTTGTTTTTAGTTTTTCGGCGGTTGCCGTTTCAAAATTTTCAACCGGAATTCTGCTTTTATACATTTCCGGAATGAAGTATGCATCAACATTATAATAGGCAAACGCGTCCTCGCCGAATTTAGTTTGATCCACAAAAATCTGTCCGTCGGCATAAATTTCAATAAATGTGTCATACGACTGCAAAACAGAAAACAGTTTTTGCGCAATTCCCGCGTCAATCGGTGCGTAATATAAACGCCCCTTTTCTCGGCTTTCGATGCCTGCGCCGTTCGAGTATACCATATAGGCAATATCCTTGTGTTCGCGTAGTTCCTGCGGGATTTCCGCAAGCGTTCTGCCGGTGACGGGCACAACCGCTACGCCCTTGCGCTTGAGTGCGGAAATCGCTGAAAGGTTTTCCTCGGAAACGGCATTGTTGGAGTTGAGAAGTGTACCGTCTAAGTCTACTGCTAAAATTGTATGCATTTTCTTCTCCGTTTTCTTGATTTGAATAATGTACCGTTCCAACGGGTAAGTCCAAACAGTCGGTATGTTGATGATAATGAATTTGGAAATAATCTCGACCAAATATCCGGAAAGGTTTCGGTCGGTGATGAATGTACCGAACCACGACCCAATCACGGAACTGACCAAAATGTTAAAGACGGCAAGTAAAAAGTACAATACCGAACTGTAAATGGGGTTCACATTCGAGTGAAAGGTGAGTTTTCGGTTCATCAAATATGCCGCTACGTACCCGAGTGTTGTGGAAATTAAATATGCGTACAAATACCCTTGGTATTTAATGCCGAGCAAGGTGAATAACGCGTTATCACTGACGGGCTGGGCATTCAGTCCCTTGAATACCACATTCAACAGGACCAAATAGGTCAGAATGTCGATTGCGGAGGAAATGAGTACACTGATGTTGAATTTAATAAATTTCCATAATTCTTTGTGTCGCTTAACAAAGGGTTTTTGTTTCGTCATTGTTTCTCTTTTTCTTTCTGTGAATTACAAATCGGTTCATCGGATATGTCCAAATCGTGGGGACAGTCATCACGACCACTTTTACCACCGATTCCACCAGAACATTGTCCCAACCGTTGTTTTTGATCATGGTACCGAGAAATGCGCCGAACCAAGTGTTAAATGCAATGGTGAAGATGACCATAACCGCATAAATAACCGTTGATAACAGCGGATTTGCATCGGCTTTAAAAGTCAGTTTTCGGTTCATGCAATATGCCGCCGCATAGCCGATGACGGCAGAAATTGCATAGGAGTACATATACCC
Source organism: Candidatus Fimenecus sp. (assembly GCA_051881415.1). Taxonomy (GTDB): domain Bacteria; phylum Bacillota; class Clostridia; order Oscillospirales; family Acutalibacteraceae; genus Fimenecus. The sequence continues at coordinate 2,928 of JBJEPV010000190.1, read as the reverse complement.
CTTGTATTCAATTCCCAAAAACGCAAGAACGGCATTGTCCGTCACCGGAACTTCGTTGAAAGCGCGGAAAACCACATACTGTAAAAACAGGAATACCGCCAATTCCAACACCGAAGTGCTTGCGCCTGTGAAAGTGAATTTAATGAATTTCCAAATTTCCTGATGTTTGTTTATAAACGCTTTACATTTTGCCCGCATTTTTCTTCCCCTCCGTTTTCATGACCGCATATGTTACCGTGAAACTCAGAAACAGCAATGCGGCGAGAATGAGCAAACCGTATCCGGCAATCGCCGTAATATCGAGTCTGCCTAAATGCGTGCGGAGCAAGTAAAATCCAATGCCCGCTGTGACGGCAACCGCCGATAGTCCGAACAAAACTTTTTTCATATCCTGTAACTCCTTACTGTATTTTTGTACGGTAAGGATTATATTTTATTCATGTATAAATCGTATTTAAACGATGTAAAAAACAAGTAAAATCATACAGGAAAATTCCGCAGGCGTGTGTTACACCAGCAAAGCCGCGCCCAAAAGATTGCTGTCCTCGCCGAATTTTGTGTGCAAAAGTACAGGCGTTCTGCCGCTTGTGTCCGCCTTAAAAAAGTCTTTTAAAGCGGATTGTATTTTTTCAAAAATATACGAACTGTTTGCAATCCCGCCGCCGAGGGCAATACATTCGGGGTCATATGATAAATACGCGTACCAGCATTTTAAGGCGACTGTTTTGGCATATTTTTCAAGGAGTACCTTGGCTTTTTCGTCGCCTGCTAAGGCTTTTTCTTCGAGCAACAGCATATTGCCGCATTTCGCCGTCGCGTCATATGCTTTTGTCAGCCGAATACTGTTTGCCGCCTCGTCAAACAAATAAGAATTGCCGTCATACAATTCCGGCATCATAAACATAGCGCCTGCCTGCCCGCTTGCGCCCGCGAGCAACTTGCCGTCCAGTTGTACCGCACAGCCGAGCGAAGAACCGAGCACAAACAAAACCGCATTTTGCTTGCCTTTGAGAACGCCGTATTTTGCTTCGGCGAGTAAAGCACAGCGTGCGTCATTTTCAATGCAAACGGGGCAATGGTATTTGTCCGCCAAGGTTTTGCAAAGCGGATTTTCCACAATGCTGTTTAAAGAAGAACCTCCGACAGGGTTCCCGTTTTCGTTCCAAAACCCGACGCAGGAAATGCCGATGCGCTCCACAGGACTTGCAATCACACGGTCAATATTCTTTAAGAGTTCCGAAAAATCGTCTGTCGTTTTCCATTTGCCTTTGTTTCGGATTTCGCCGTTTTCCATATGGGCGTATTTTGTGAATGTGCCGCCGATGTCGAGTGTCAAAATCATATTTCTCACCTTATGTATGCTTTAATGGTCGCAAGGCGCGTGCCTTTGCTTTTTTCGGTCGGTCGAATGATGAAATCCCCGACAATTGCGGGCACAATAAAGGTTTCGGCATAGTGCACCGTGTAAGGCGTAAAGGCGTCCGTCGGGCTTACAACCTCGGCTTCTTCGCCCTCCACCAAATTCAGCACGCAAACACTGCCGTTGCCTTTGTGAAGCGTCGCGTCTGTAAACCAATGCCGCACGGTTTCAATCGGTTCAAACTCGTGCAAGCCCGTCTTTTCCGCAGTATACGCTTCGGTTTCTTCCAAAGGTTTTACTGGATTGATGAGATTTTTCTGTACCCATTCGGTGTTGCGGTTATACTGAATGACCTTACTGCCGTGCTGAATGTTGATCGGGCGCGGCTTGCCGTCTAACCCCAAACGCCCCCAATCCCACAGTTTAAAGGTGAAAATATAGGGCGTTGCGGAGATTTCCAGCACCATTGTGTTCGCGCCCGAGCAGTGGAGCGTCCCCGCGGGGATTAAAAAGTGGTCGTGTTTTTTTGCGGGCCATTTGTTGACAAAGCGTTCCACATCGATTTCGCCCGTTTCTTGGGCTTCGTTTAATGCACCGATGAACTCTGTCGGTTTTGTGCCTGTTTTTGCACCCAAATAGACGTAACTGTCCTCGCCGCAGTCCAAAATATAATAACTTTCGTCCTGCGTGTAGTGCATATTAAAGGTTTTCTGTATGTAGTCGGTGGTCGGGTGCACCTGTAAGGACAAATTCCCGCCGCCCATCGTGTCCAAAAAGTCAAAGCGGATGGGGAATTCGTTGCCGTACAGCGCCTGTACCCGTTCGCCGAGCAGTTCTTTTGCCTTGTGCAAAACAACATCCATTGCGGGCATTTCCACCTTTACGCCGTCAAAGTCATACAGCACGCTGTTTTCCTCGGGCACGCAGTCAAAGCACCACGCAAAATTTTGTTGTGTCTTGTCAAGGTCGCAAACCGCTTTCATCCATTGCCCGCCCCAAACGCCGGGGTCAAAATAGGGGACAACGCGAAACGGCGTCTGCACGGCGGTTTCCATTGCCTTGTCATACTCGGCGCGGGAGACCATTTTGGGGCAGTCCAAATCATTTGTATCCATATAGTATTGAAATTTTTCGTGCTGTTCGATTTTGTGCTTGTCCGCAAGCCGCCACTCTACAAAATACCCGCGCTTAAACTTGGTCAACGGGTCCATATCGCCGTTTTCACAGTTCCAATTCGGCGCACCCTTGCGAAAGCGCAGTTGGCTTTCCCACCGCGCCACCGCGCAATGCACCGTGAGCCCCTTGTCCCATACAAGCATTGCCCCCACACCGATTACAAGCACTTTTCCTTGGCTGTTCTCAATGTCGCGGCGCATTGCTTCGATTTTTTCTTCGATGAAATATTCTTCTAAACGGTCAGTTGTCATCACGCCGAAAATACGGTCGTCGGTTAAATTCTTCTGCATTTTGGCAGTCAACTTGTCGCCGCTGTACGCGCAGGTATCGCTGTAAAAAATACGGGCAAACAAATCACCGAAACAGTCTACAAGTGATTTTACATCTACAAT
>JBJEPV010000189.1:0-5926 GCA_051881415.1 Candidatus Fimenecus sp. | reverse complement strand
TCGGCGGCGGAATTTTAAAAGCGGAAGTGTTAGAAGTCTTGGAAAACGGCAACCGTTTGGCACGCTTTTTTTATGACGGCGACAGTATTTTTCCCGTACTTGAAAAAGTCGGTGAAATGCCACTGCCACACTATATTACAGAAAAATTAGAGGATGCCGAACGCTATCAAACCGTGTATTCCAAAGAGTTAGGCTCTGCCGCCGCACCGACAGCGGGGTTGCACTTTACGCCCGAAATCTTGGAAAAGATACAGAAAAAAGGTGTTAAAATCGGCTTTGTAACCTTACATGTCGGCATCGGCACATTCCGCCCTGTGAAAGCGGACAATATTGAAGACCACAAAATGCACGCGGAACATTACCATTTGTCCGAAGAAACCGCCGCGCTTATCCGTGAAACCAAGCAAAAGGGTGGGCGCGTCATTGCCGTTGGTACAACCAGTTGCCGCACGCTTGAAAGCGTGGCTACATTTAACGGTGAAATTTGCGCCGCAGATGGCTGGACAAGCATTTTTATTTATCCCGGTTATAAATTCAAGTGTATTGATGCATTGCTTACGAATTTCCATTTGCCCGAAAGCACGCTGATTATGTTGGTTTCTGCGTTTTATGACCGTGAAAAGGTTTTAGCGGCATACAAGGAAGCGGTCGAACAGGAATATCGGTTCTTTTCCTTCGGCGATTGTATGTTGTTAGTATAATATAGGAGCGTTTTATGTTTACAGTTTTAAAAACAGACGGTACTGCCCGCCGCGGCGAATTTCAAACCGTCCACGGCACGGTGCAGACACCCGCGTTTATGAATGTTGCCACAGCAGGTGCTATTAAAGGCGCGGTTTCAAGCTATGATTTAAAAGACATCGGTTGTCAGGTGCAACTGTGCAATACTTACCATTTGCATGTGCGCCCCGGTGATACCCTCATCCAAGAACTCGGCGGCTTGCACAAGTTTACGGGTTGGGACGGTCCGATATTAACCGACAGCGGCGGATTTCAAGTGTTTTCGCTCGCAAAGCTACGGCAAATCAAAGAAGAAGGCGTTCATTTTCATTCACATGTAGATGGCCGCAAAATTTTTATGGGGCCTGAGGAAAGTATGCAAATTCAGTCAAACCTCGGCTCAACGATTGCAATGGCATTTGACGAATGTGTGGAAAATCCCGCGGAATATGCCTATGCAAAAGCGTCTTGTGAGCGCACTGTACGCTGGCTTGTGCGCTGTAAAGCGGAAATGGCGCGATTAAACGCGTTGGAAAATACGGTAAATCCCAACCAACTGCTGTTCGGCATTAACCAGGGGTGCACCTATGATGATTTGCGCGTGGAGAATATGAAGCAAATTGCGGAATTGGATTTGGACGGCTACGCTATCGGGGGGCTTGCGGTCGGCGAGCCGAAAGAGGATATGTATCGCATTATTTCTGCCGTTGAGCCGTTCATGCCGAAAGACAAACCGCGGTATTTAATGGGCGTCGGCACACCGGGTAACATTTTAGAAGCCGTCAGCCGCGGTGTGGATTTGTTTGACTGCGTTATGCCCAGCCGCAACGCACGCCACGGACACTTGTTTACCAAAAACGGCATTATCAATTTGAATAACGAAAAATACAAAAACGATTTGTCTCCTATTGAGGAAGGCTGTCAATGCCCGACTTGTCAGCGTCATTCACGCGCCTATATTCGCCATTTGTTTAAAGCAGGGGAAATGCTCGCCATGCGCCTTTGCGTCATGCATAACCTTTATTTCTATAATACGCTCCTTGCAGAAATCCGTGCACAAATTGAAAACGGCACATTTGACAGTTTTAAAAATGAATATGTCGAGAAATTAGACACACGCATCTAAATGTGAGCATTTTGTTAAATTTGGAATATCTATTGCAAAATATCCCAATTCTATGTATAATAAGATGATTTTATTTTTGGAGGAATTTTGAAAATGTTAAATTTCGTATTACCCCTTGAAGCCACCGCTACTTCCGGCACAGGAAGCAGCAGTATGTTGCCTATGATTTTAATGATGGTTGCTTTGTTTGCGATTATGTATTTTTTCACCATTCGGCCGCAAAAAAAGCAACAGAAAAAAGAACAGGAAATGCGCGACAACACGCAAGTCGGTGATGAAATTACAACCATCGGCGGTATTGTCGGCAGAGTTGTCACGGTTAAGGAAGATTCTTTGATTATTGAAACCGGCGCGGACAGAAATAAGATGAAAATTACGCGTTGGGCTATTCAAATGAATAACACCGCAAACGAAAAACTTCAAGCCGAGCGTGAAGCCGCAAAAGCCGCGCAGGAAAAGGAAAAAGAAGAAAAAGCAAAAAAGAAAAACAAAAAAGAAGACTGATACAGCGCATATTCAAAACTACCCCCGCATACTTTTTAGTAAAGTGTGCGGGGGTGTTTTTATGTCTGCAAAAGCAAAAAAACGGCATTCTTCACGCCGAACGGCGACACAAGGGAAAAATTCAAGTCCGTCTAATACCTACAAACCTGCGTTTCTTTACGGCATTGTCGGTTTTTTTCTGTTTTTGCTCGGCGCGGCATTGCTTTCTGTATTTTTACTGAAAAGTGAAACACAGCCGGCACATATGCATATTGCGGTCTATACGGTTTATGGCTGTACCGCGCTGATATGCGGTTTTTTATGCACAGCGCGAAAAAGAATACCGATATTTCCAAACTGCTTTTTTGCCGGTTTCGCAGAACTGCTGTTGGTACTGATATGTATGCTATTCGCTTCCAAAGCACAGTTTACCGTGTTTGTGTGTATTCCGATTGCACTAAGCCTTGTTTGCCCGATTCTCGGCGGAATCATCGGTAAAAAAATATAAATTTTGTTAAGTTAAGGTGTTTAAAATGAAAAGACGCAAAACGCACGCCACCATCATCGCAACTGGAATTCGTAAAAAACGAAAAATAAACACAAACGCAATCCGAAAAAACCAAAAGTTGATACTTCTGACCACCGTATTGATTTGCGGCGTGTTGTTGGGCGTTTTGTTTGTAAAATACGCAGATAACACAACCTATCTCTCGTTGCAAAATCTTGCAAAAGCGCATTTTAAACAAAGCGAAGCGCAGTCGATTTGGCTGAACTTTCTGTCAAATTTCGGAACGGACTGTATATACATATCACTTGCTTTTTTGTTAGGCTTGTGTTTAGCCGGAGAACCGTTTTTGTGGCTTTTACCGCTTATAAAGGGATTGGGCATCGGAACGGTTTCTGCCTGCCTTTACAAAGCCTATACATTACAAGGATTGGAGTACTATGCATTGTTTTTACTCCTGCCGAATGTCCTTTCTGCGACGTCTCTTTTGTTCAGCTGTAAAGAAAGTATTCTGTTTTCGCGGGACATTAACCGCAGCTTGCTGAAAAGAACGGACAACTTTGACGGCTTTAACGCAATAAAACTATATATGCTTCGGCATTTTGTCTTGCTGATCATTATGCTGGTCTCTGCCGCCATAGGCGCAGTGATTTTATACTTGTTTCACGGAAAAATCAGTCTTTTTTAGGCTTAACATTTGCAAGAGGATTTGCGTCCGACGCATTTTTCAGTTGCTCATCCACCAAATGCGTATAAATCTCCGTTGTGCCCAAATTTTCGTGTCCTAAAATCTCTTTCAGCACAAGCACATCCACATGACCGTGCTGATACATCAATGTAGCGGCGGTATGCCGCAATTTGTGCACGGAAAGACCGCGGTTGCCAAGCCCGCATTTGTCTAAATAACCGTAAACCATATGCTGTACGGTTTTGGGACTGATTCGCTGATAGCGACTGCTTAAAAACAGTGCATTTTTGTCCTTTTGCCCCACTTTGTCCACAGGTCGAACCGCCATATACCGCTTAATCGCCTCCATACAAGCCTCGTTTAAATATACGGTTCGCTCCTTGTTGCCTTTGCCGGTAACCACGAGCGTGTTATTATCTTTTATATCGGTATAATCAATCGAAACCAATTCCGAAAGGCGCAAGCCGCAGTTTAAAAACAGCGTTAATATACAATAATCCCGTTCTTTATACGGGCCATCCACCGAAGCCAACAGTTGAAGACTTTCCTCCAAGGTTAAGTACTTCGGCTGGGCTTTTTTCTTTTTCGGTGTTTCCAATTCTTGCATAGGGTTTTCATCTAACATTTTTTTTTGCACATGCAAATAACGAAAAAATGCACGGATACTGCTGGTTTTTCGCGCGCGCGCCGCGGCGTCATTGTCGCGTTCGGATTTGCAATAGGATAAAAACGCGTATGCATCGGCAAGGGTTACTTTTTGAAAAAACTGTATGTCCAAATCCGAAATATCTATTTTTTCAAAGTCCGGGGCAGGGGAACCGGCGCGCTCGGATTCCCGCATTTTTAAAAATCGGAAAAACAGGGTTAAATCTAAAACATATTCGTCCACCGTTAATTCGGATTTGTTTTTGATAGCAAGCTCATGATTTGCAAACTCCCGCACCAACGGCGGCAAGCTCTGGGATTGTGCATATTTTGTCATTGTAAATTCCTCCGTTCAATGTGAAACAGTTTCACATTGCATTAAATTGTTTATACTGATAATATCACTTTGTTATATTCATAAAATTGACAGTAAGAACGATAAAAGGGCGTATAATCGATTTTTCAGTTAGAATAGGATATGGGTGCTTATATTTAAAAAAGTCAGTTTAAATCCGATTACGGTCCTTGTTACACTTAGTTATATAAAAAAACAAACAATATTTTCAAAATACTTCTCTAAAGTTAAAAATATCCGCTGTTATTGCAAAAAATTGAAAAACCACATCGAATAGAAATTTTGCTAACGACCAAGCCCTTGTCAAAAAAATTTCTATCGGCTGTGACGGGAAAGAAAATCCGCTGAAATTGTAAGTAAACCGTAACGGAAAAAATGCGAACAGAAAATTAAAGTTATCGTATTCTACAAAAGATAAATACTGTAAGAAAAATGAAATCATTAAAACAAAAACATAAAAACGAATAACTACCAAAATAACTATACCTGTTTTGAGGAATGCTTTGCGAGAGAAGTTCGTACCGAAACCAAAGGTTTACACAAAAATTAAGAAAAATCGCTGTATTTGGCAATTTTTGCCGTTTTTATCTCCCCTTAATTATACAAAACATTGATTTTGTATAATTGTATAGCAATATTCCACAAAAGTCAATACCCTGTTAGAATTGCCAATCGTACAAGATACGGCTGATGTCGCGCCATACTTTATTATACATTTCGCGATAGCAAATCTGTTTGTAAAGCTCCAATATAGACACGGGGTCACTTCGCGGATTGTGGAGCAAGTTATGCTCGGCAACCTTTAACTCATTATAACGGTAATAATCGTTCATCTCGAAATACTTCATTATCAACAACAACTTTTCGCTGTCCGTCATAAAGTCACACCTTTCAACCAGTACTTAACCGAATAACCGCCGTTCGGCACTTCGGTTGCCTCAGTCGGTATCGACCTAAAATCAATATCGAGGTACTCACATTTCACTTCGCGCGTGAGGCGTTTACCACCTGCCCAATACATTTTACCGAAAATCTTGGTAAAGTCTTTTGTCATATACTTTGTGATGTATTTGCAACAGTTGCTTTGTGTGCCCTCGTCTATGGGAACGGCGCGCGCAAAGCCGAAAGGATAATCAAGCACGTCAAATATCTTTCGACCATCTTCATCAACCCTGCCACTGTCACGGTAGTTCAAACCATCGGACAAAAGTCCATGGAAATGTATTGCACCGTCTTTGTGCGGTTCTGCTACAAGTATGTAATTTAAATCTTTACGAGCCGCGCAATTTTGCAACCATTTTTGAAAACGCTGCTTTACTTCGTCCGCATCGTAACGGCTGATTTTTTGCCGGTCGAGCGTGAATGTAACCATATATTTCCAAAGCTCAACATTTGCAAAGGCTA
>JBJEPV010000188.1:5883-28108 GCA_051881415.1 Candidatus Fimenecus sp. | reverse complement strand
GACCGTTCCCTACAATTTTTCATTTTTCATCATTCATTATTCATTCATTTTCGGGTCGTCGAGACGCCGACCCCTACGCACGAAATGCAATGCGTTTACCCCCACAACCCCCAATCTGTAATTCTGAGCGAAGCGAAGAATCTCAAACAGAGAAAAATATAGTGTGTAAAAAATACATTTCTTCGCCTGTCGGTACAAAACGCCTTCATGTAGGCGTGAAAAACGATTCTTATTGCTGCATCAAACCATATCTGCGCATACCGCCGCCATATCGTCGGGCAATGGCGCTTGAAAAAACATTTTTTCACCCGTCACGGGGTGCAAAAGGGAACATTCTCCGCAATGGAGTGCTTGATGATTTAGCCGCAAATCGGGGCTTTCGTACATATCGTCGCCGACAAGCGGCGCGCCGAGATGTTTAAAATGCACGCGGATTTGGTGCGTTCGCCCTGTTTCCAAGCGAATGCGCAACAGCGTGCATTTGCCATCGGTTTTCAGTGCTTCCCAATGCGTGACGGCGTGCTCACCGCCGTCACCCACCGCACGCAGGGTTTTGTTCGGGTCGGGGCGCACAATCGGCGCGTCCACAGTACCGTTCCCTGTGAATACCCCGCACGCGACGGCGTAATAGGTTTTTTCAATGTGCCCCGCCAAGCGATAGGCGGCATATTTGTTTTTCGCGCAGACCACAAGTCCCGAAGTGCCTTTGTCGAGCCGCCCCACCGCGCGGAAAACCGCCGGCTCGCCGCGGCTTTCCAAATAATATGCCACCGCGTTCGACAGCGCGTCACCTTGATGATTGTGCGTTTCGTGCATCGCAAGCCCCGCGGGCTTGTTGAGCACCAAAATATCCGCGTCCTCGTATACAATGGTAAGCGGCATTTTTGTGGGCGTGCTGACGCCCGTTTGCTCGTCATCGGGCAACTGCAAAACAAGTAAATCGCCTGTGCGCAAGCAGTCAATCGCCCGTGCGTGTGTGCCGTTTCGGGTAATGCCTTCGGGCTCGCGTTTCAAAATACACAGCATTCGGTGCGAAATGCCGACCTCGTGCTTTAAAAAATCTTTGATTTTTTTACCTTCAAAACACGGTTCGATTTTAAACTCCAAACGCCTTGCCACGAAAACACCGCCTTTCTTTGATAGGTATATTGCATTTTTTCGTGATTTGTGTAAAATAATAGCATAAACTTCTTTCGGAGGCAAGGTATGGAGCTTTTAATTTTGATTATACACGATGCACAGCAAATGGACGAAATTCTCGTCAAAATGATGGAGGCGGGTATTCGCGGCGGCACTTTACTGGATTGCAAAGGCGTTTTACAAGCGGTTGCAGGCACGGATTTGGAAAAACCGCCCGTGTTCAGTTCCCTTCGCCAATATTTAAACCCCGATGCGGATACCAATAAACTGTTGCTTGCAGCAATGACGGCGGAAAATATCGAAAAAACGCACAACATTGTAACAGATGTTACCGGTGGATTGCAAAAGGCGAATACCGGTGTATTTTTAACCCTGCCGTTGGGCTATACCGACGGCGTGCGCGGTTGAGGGCGCGGCTTTTCGCTTTTTTCAACAAAAGAATACGATGCGGAAACCTCGGTTTGTTCAAAACAGAGGTTTCTGTTTTTTTGTTTGCAAAACCGATTTCGGGGGCGTATAATAGCGTGCGGAAATGAAAAAAAGGGAAGCGAATTGTCTTTATGCAAGCCTATACTGTATTCAAATCGTTGTGCATCATTATTGTTGCCGCAAAACTGTTCGGCATTGCCGCGCGCAAACTCAAAGCGCCGCAGGTGGTCGGCGAAATTATCGCCGGCGTTGTGATTGGCCCGAGCGTTTTGGGCCTTGTGGACCAAAGCGATTTTTTGGCGCAAATGGCGGAAATCGGCGTGGTGCTGTTGATGTTTTCGGCAGGGCTGCAAACCAATTTGCATGACTTACTGCGCACGGGCTTAAAAGCCTTTGCCATCGCCTGCGCGGGTGTCTTTGTTCCGCTGGTCGGCGGCACGCTCTTGTATATGGCGTTTTACGGCGTTTCGCCACTCGGCTCGCCTGAATTTTACCGCGCGGTGTTTATCGGCGTGATTATGACCGCAACCTCGGTGAGCATTACCGTGCAAACCTTAAAAGAACTCGGCAAGCTTTCCACCGAGGTCGGCACAACGGTATTAAGCGCCGCGATTATTGACGATGTTATCGGCATTATCGTTTTAACCTTTGTGGTCGGCTTAAACGGCGGGGATGTGAGACCCGCTATGGTGCTTTTAAAAACAGGCCTGTTTTTCCTGTTCGCTTTGGGATTTGGCTTTGTCTGCTATTTCGGTTTTCGCTGGTGCGACAAGCGTTGGCCGCATACGCGCCGCATTCCGATTGCAGGGTTGGCGCTTTGCTTCGGTATGGCGTTTGTCGCCGAGCGCTTTTTCGGCATTGCCGATATTACGGGCGCATATGTTGCGGGGATTATTCTTTGCAGTATTCACGATTCCGACTACATCGCCGAAAAAATGGACATCAGCTCCTATATGCTGTTCGGCCCCGTGTTTTTCGCCAGCATCGGCTTAAAAACCACGCTCGACAAAATCTCGGGCGAAATTGTATTGTTTGCCGTCGGCTTCGTATTGGTCGCGCTTTTGTGCAAAATCATCGGCTGTTCGCTGATGGCAAAGGCGTGCCGCTTCAAATGGAATGATTCTCTCAAAATCGGCGTCGGAATGATGACGCGCGGCGAGGTTGCGCTGATTGTCGCACAAAAGGGGCTTTCCTGCGGGATTATATCGTCCGCTTATTTTACGCCCGTGATTTTGCTGATTTTGATTTCGTCGGTGATTACACCGATTCTCTTAAAACTTTTGTATGCACACGATGACAAAAAGGCGAACATACCCGCCGCGGCAGTCAAGTCTTGATTGCAGGTCAAATTTATTGAACGGCACTGCGTTTGCGGTGCCGTTTTTCTTGTGATTTTTCACAGATTATGCCGCAATATTTCTACCGTCGGTGCATTGAAAAAAATGGACAAAAGTGCTATAAATAGTAAATAAATCAATATAATCGGAAAGAAGTGTTTTTTGAGATATGGCGTTAGTCCCAATGCAGGATTTGCTTGTGCGCGCAGAACAAAAAAATATCGCCGTCGGGGCGTTTTCCGTCGGCAATATGGAAATGGTGATGGGGGCGGTGAAAGCCGCCGAGGAGCTTGAAACACCCATTATTTTGCAGATTGCCGAAGTGCGGCTTCCGAATTCACCGCTGGAACTGATGGGGCCGATGATGCTCGCCGCGGCAGAAAATGCGTCGGTCGATATTGCCGTGCATTTGGACCACGGGCTTCGTACCGAAACGGTGTTGCAGGCTTTGGACATCGGCTTTACTTCCGTGATGTTTGACGGCTCGCAGTTGCCGCTCGAAAAGAATATTGAAACTGTAAAAAATATTGTCAACCTTGCGAGTGATTACGGCGCAACCGTCGAGGCGGAACTCGGCGTAGTCGGCGGCAATGAGGGCGAGGGGAAAGCGCATCAGATTTTGTGCACAGACCCCAAAGACGCCGTGCGTTTTTGCGATGAAACGGGTGTGGACGCACTCGCAGTTGCGATAGGCAATGCCCACGGCAATTACCCGGTGTTACCGGAACTTCGTTTCGATGTGTTGGAAGAAATCCATAAAGCCGTGAAAATCCCGCTTGTTCTGCACGGCGGTACAGGCATTACCGCCGAGATGTTCCAACGCTGTATTTCGTTGGGCGTTCGCAAAATCAATATTGCCACGGCATCGTTTGACGCGCTCGCGTCTTATGCCAAGGCTTATTGCGACAACAAACAGGGCAAACCCAACTATTTTGAACTGTCCGCCTGCGAAGTCGAGGGCGTATATCAAAATGTCAAACGGCATATTGAGATATTTAATATGATGTAAAATAAAATCTTTTACCTTATATTCGCTCCCTCTTAGAGGGAGCTGTCACGCCGCAGGCGTGACTGAGGGAGTTTGTAAAATCACCCTCTCACCCTCAAAAAAGTAGGGACGAACTGTGTTCGCCCGCAAATATCAAAAACAAAACCCGAACACAAAAAAGGAGTGTGCCTTTATGCAATACATAACCTTTGACAAAACCAAACCCTATGATTTAATCCTGCTCGGCAGAGTCGCCGTGGACTTTAACCCCGTCGATTACTATTGCCCGTTGAACGAGAGCACCACTTTCAAACGGTATTTGGGCGGTTCGCCCGCCAATATCGCGGTGGGGCTTGCGCGCTTGGGTAAGAAAATCGGCTTTTTTGCGCGTGTTTCTGATGACCAACTCGGCACATTCGTGACCGATTTCTTTGAAAATGAGGGCATTGACACCTCGCACATCAAACGCTGTCAAAACGGCGAAAAAATCGGGTTGACCTTTACCGAAATCAAGTCCGAAACCGAAAGTTCCATTTTGATGTACCGCAACGTTGCGGCGGACTTGAAATTGGATGTTGCCGACATTGACGAGGACTACATCAAACAGACAAAAGCGTTGCTCATTTCGGGCACGGCGCTTGCCGAAAGCCCCTCGCGTGAGGCGGCGCTCAAAGCCGTGGCGCTCGCCAAGAAAAACAGCGTGCCGATTATTTTCGACATCGACTACCGTGCGTATAATTGGAAAAATGCGGACGAAATCGCCATTTATTATTCCGCCGTTGCGAAAGAGGCGGATATTATTCTCGGCTCGCGTGAAGAATACGATTTGACCGAGGCGCTGATCAAGCCCGGTATGACTGATGAGGAAACCGCCGCGCTGTGGCACAGTTACAATGCAAAAATCGTGATTATCAAACACGGCAAGGATGGCTCTACCGCCTACACCAACGACGGAGAAAGTTATTCTATCAAGCCGTTCCCCGTCAAACTGTTAAAATCCTTCGGCGGCGGCGACGGGTATGCCAGCGCGTTCCTCTACGGTCTTTTTGAAGGCTATGAAATGATGGATGCGCTCGAATTCGGCTCTGCTTCGGCGGCAATGCTCGTGGCATCCCACGCCTGTTCGCAGGATATGCCCACCGCCGATGCCGTAAAAGAATTTATCAAGAAAGAAAAAGAAGAATACGGCGAAATGGTGGCAAGAGCGTAATTTCGGCGGAAAATCCGCGCGAAATGTAACCCTATTTTGTGCGCAATCTGTGTAGGGAACGGTCTTGACCGTTCCGTTAAACCGGTAGAGCGTAGTCTGTCTCTCGCCGCGTAGGGAACAACCTTCGTGTTGTTCCGCGATGCAGCACAAACCTCGCGGGCGAACGCAGTGCGCCCCTACCTATGTAACAGATAACAAAAAATGTAAGGTGATACATATGTACGAAACGCCTGTTTTCAATGAAAACAACGAAAAAATCTTATGCGAAATGGGCGGCAAAAACGCAGAAATGCTGATGACCATTAAAGTCAAACAGTTGTCGGCAGGCGAGTCTTTCACGGTGTGCAGTGCAGCGAATGAAACCGCGATTTTACTGCTTGCGGGCGAGGTGGAATTCCTGTTCGTGGGCGAAGTAAAATGTGCCGCGCGCCGCAGTCCGTTTCTCGACAAGCCCTATTGCGTGCATTTCCCGCACAAAAAGGCGGTGACCGTCGCGGCAAAAACGGACGCGCGCATTTTAATTCAGCAAACCGACAATGACAAAGATTTTGACATTGTCTATTACACGCCCGACACCTGCACCTTGCAGGAATTCGGCAAAGAACAGTGGAATGGCACGGCGCACAGACAGGTGCTTACGGTATTTGACTATGAAAACGCGCCGTATTCCAATATGGTTTTGGGCGAGGTGTTCCACAAACCCGGGTGCTGGTCAAGTTACCCGCCGCACTATCACCCCCAACCCGAACTTTACTATTATGAATTCGATAAGCCGCAGGGCTTCGGCGTCGGCTTTAACGGCGACGATTGCTACAAGGTATTAAACGGCGGCGCGCTTTCCATTACGCCGATGAAAACGCACCAGCAGGTTGCCGCGCCCGGCTATTCGATGTATTATGTTTGGATGATTCGCCATTTGGACGGCGACCCGTGGCGCAAAACGCGCATTGACGACCCCGACCACAAATGGTTACTCGATGAGAAATAAGGAGGCGTTTTTATGGCAGTCATGACAACCGCACAAGCCCTCGTCAAATTTTTGGATAATCAGTATGTTTCTTTCGACGGAAAAGAAACCAAGTTCGTAGACGGCATTTTCACCATTTTCGGGCACGGCATTGTTTGCGGGCTCGGGGAAGCGCTCGACTCCGACCGCGGAAACTTGACCGTGTATCAGGGCAAAAACGAACAGGGTATGGCGCACGCGGCGGCGTCGTTTGCAAAGCAAAACAACCGTCGCAAAATCATCGCCTGTTCTTCGTCGATAGGCCCCGGCGCCGCGAATATGATTACCGCGGCGGCAACGGCAACCGTCAACCATGTGCCGTTGCTGTTAATTCCCGCCGACGCGTTTTCCACCCGTCAGCCCGACCCGGTGCTCCAACAGTTTGAGCAGGTCAATTCCCTTTCGATTACTACCAATGACGCCTACAAAGCCGTCACACGGTATTGGGACAGAATTGCCCGCCCCGAACAGTTAATGACCGCGATGATAAACGCCATGCGTGTATTGACCGATACCGCCGAAACCGGCGCGGTCTGCATTTCCATGCCGCAGGATGTCGAGGGCGAAACTTACGATTTCCCCGACGAATTCCTGCAAAAGCGCGTCCATAAAATTACCCGCATTGCCCCCGCCAAAGAGGAAGTAGAGGACCTTGTTTCTATCCTTTTGACCGCGAAAAAGCCGATGGTGATTTGCGGCGGCGGCGTGCGATACAGCGAAGCGGGCGAAATGCTCGAAAAATTCTGCCACGAATTCAATATTCCCTTTGCCGAAACGCAAAGCGGCAAAACCGCCTGCCTGTCAAGCGACCCCTATAACCTCGGCGGCGTAGGCGTGACGGGCAACTCCTCGGGCAACGAAATCGCCAAAGCGGCAGATGTCATTTTGGGCGTCGGCACGCGGTTTTCCGATTTCACCACGGGCTCAAAAGCCCTGTTCCGTGCAGATGCGAAAGTCCTGACCATCAATACTTCCCGCTTTGACGCGTACAAACTCGGCGCTGTCAAGTTGGTTGCCGATGCGAAATTGGGTTTGGAGGCGCTGTATTCCGCCCTGAAAGAAAAGGGCTACAAATCCGCCTATACCACCGAAATCGCCGCCGCGCGTGACGGTTGGGCAAAGGAAATGCAATTCCTTGCCGATTATAAATACGATGAAAACTTTAAACCCCTCATTGCCGCGGGCGACAAGCGCACCATCCCCGAATTTGTTGAAAAAATCGGCGGCAGACTTACCCAAACCGCCGCGGTGGCAACCGTTCGCCGCTTAATTCCCGCAGATGCCATTTGCGTCGGTGCGGCAGGCTCGCTTCCGGGCGATTTACAGCGTATGTGGACATCGGACAGCCGTTATTCCTATAATATGGAATACGGATATTCCTGTATGGGCTATGAAATCGCGGGTGCATTCGGCTCCAAACTTGCCGAGCCCGAAAAAGAAGTGTACGCAATGTGCGGTGACGGCAGTTACTTAATGCTCCATTCGGAACTCGTTACCAGCGTGCAGGAGCACAAAAAAATCAATGTTTTGCTGTTTGACAACAGCGGCTTTGGGTGTATTAACAACCTTGAAATGTCCAACGGTATCGGCAATCTTGCCACGGAATTCCGTTTCCGTGATGAAAACGGCGAATTGCTCGGCGATTTGGTGCCGATTGACTTTGCCAAAGCGGCAAGTGGCTACGGCGTGAAAACCTATACCGCGAAAACGCCCGAAGAACTCGAAGCGGCACTTTTAGACAGCCAAAAACAAACCGTTTCCACGCTCATTGACATCAAAGTGTTGCCGAAATCGATGACCGACGGCTACGGCGCTTGGTGGAATGTCGGTGTGGCAAGCACTTCACAAAACGAGGCCGTTCGCGCGGCTTACGCAAATAAAAAAGAAAATTTAGAGAAAGCGAGAAAATACTGATGTTAGATAAGAACAAAGTCAAACTCGGCATTGCGCCGATTGCGTGGACAAACGATGATATGCCCGATTTGGGCGCGGAAAATACCTTCCAGCAGTGCGTTTCCGAAATGGCGTTGGCAGGCTTTACGGGCTGTGAAGTCGGCAACAAATATCCGAAAGATGCCGTGGAACTGAAAAAAGCGCTGGATTTGCGCGGGTTGCAGATTTGCAACGCGTGGTTTTCCACCTTTTTGACCACCAAACCCTATGAGGAAACCGAGCGCGATTTCATTCGTCACATCACTTTCTTAAAAGAAATGGGTGCAAAAGTGGTCGGCGTTTCCGAACAGGGACATTCCATTCAGGGGACGGATAAATCCATTTTTCGCGACAAATATGTGATGAATGACGAGGAGTGGGATTTGCTTTGCACGGGGCTTAACAAACTCGGCAAAGTCGCCAAAGATATGGGCATCGCGCTTTGCTTCCATCACCATATGGGCACCGTGGTACAAACCGCCGCGGAAATCGACCGTATGATGGAAAACACCGACCCCGAACTGTTCGGCCTTTTGTTTGACAGCGGTCACTTGGCCTATTGCGGGGAGGACTATATGGCGGTGCTCAAAAAGTATGCAAACCGCGTGCGCCATGTGCATTTGAAGGACATTCGCCCCGAAGTGATTGAAAAAGTCAAGGCGGAGAATTTGAGTTTCCTGGACGGCGTGCGTTTGGGCACATTCACTGTGCCCGGTGACGGCGCACTCGATTTCAAACCGATTTTCGATGTGTTGGAAGAAGTCGGCTATGAGGGCTATGTGCTTGTAGAAGCCGAGCAAGACCCCGCGAAAGCCAATCCCCTTGAATACGCTATCAAAGCCCGTAAATATATCAATGAGGTTTCCGGCTTATAATCTACAAACCTTATATTCCTCCCTCATCGAGGGAGGTGGCACGCCGCAGGCGTGACGGAGGGAGTCCCGAAAAAATTACCGTCTGCTTTCTAAAAGCAGGAGCTGTCAAGCGCATCAGCGCTTGACTGAGGGAGTTTCCAAAAACAATATCCCACTTTCTGCAAGCGGAGGGTGGCACGCCGCAGGCGTGACGGAGGGGCGCGTAGGGACGGACGTCCTCGTCCGTCCGTGTGAAAAATTTCTGTAAAATAATCCCAAAAAGGAGTACATACAATGGCAGTTGAAAAATTACAATATTTTGTAAACGGTCAGTTCAAGGATTCAAAAACCGATACTTGGTATGACCTGCACAATCCCAGCACAGGTGAGGTAACAGGGCAAGCCCCCTGTTGCACCAACGATGAGGTGTTGGAGGCTATCGAGGCGGCAAAAGCGGCGTATCCCGCATGGCGTGCCGTTCCCGCCATCAAGCGCGCGCAGATTCTTTATAAAATCCGCGACTTGATTATTGAAAATATGGAAGAACTCACCATGTCCGTAGCCAAAGAAAACGGCAAGGTTTGGTCGGAGGCAGAGGGCGATGTGCTCAAAGCCAAAGAGGGTACGGAGCTTGCAACACAGGTTCCGTCTTTGATGATGGGCGAGAGCCTGATGGACGCATCAACAGGCTATGATACGGTGAAATACCGCGAGCCTCTCGGCGTGTTTGCAGGCATTGTGCCCGTAAACTTCCCTGCCATGATTCCGTTCGGTTGGATGGCGCCCACCTGCATTGCAACAGGTAATACAATGGTTTTAAAGGCCGCATCTTTAACACCGAAAACCGCAATGATGTTTGCAAAAATCTATAAAGAGGCAGGCGTTCCCGACGGCGTTATCAATGTTGTAACCTGTTCGAGAAACGAAATCAATACAATTCTTGACCACCCCGATGTTAAGGGTATCACCTTTGTCGGTTCAACACCTGTCGGCTTAAAAATCTATCAGCGCGCCGCCGCCGCAGGCAAACGCTGTCAGGCGCTTTGTCAGGCGAAAAACCACGCGCTTGTTATGGCAGACGCCGCCCTCGAAAGAACCGTTGCAGGCGTTATCAACTCCGCATACGGCTGTGCCGGTCAGCGTTGTATGGCACTTTCCTGCTGTGTTGTGGAAGAAGCGATTGCCGACAAATTCGTCGCGGAACTTAAAAAGCAGGCGGAAAAAATCAAAGTTGGTCCGTCTTGGGATAAATCCTCTAAACTCGGACCCATTACCTATGAAAAGCACTATAAAGAAGTGCTTGCCGACATTGACAAGGGTGTCAAAGAGGGCGCAGAATTGGTGCTCGACGGCAGAAACTGCGTGGTCGCGGGCTATGAAAACGGCTATTTTGTCGGCCCCACCATTTTCGACCATGTGACAGAGGATATGACCATCGGCAGTGACGAGGTATTCGGCCCCGTACTTTGCATTAAGCGTTGCAAGGACTTCAAAGAGGGCTTGGAGATTATGAATTCCAACCCCTACGCCAACGGCTCTGTTATCTATACGCAAAGCGGCTACTTTGCCCGTGAATTTGCACGCCATACAGACGGCGGTCAGGTGGGTATCAATGTCGGTATTCCCGTACCCGTCGGCTTCTTCCCGTTCTCGGGGCATAAGCAGTCTTTCTTCGGCGATCTCCATTGCCTCGGTAAAGACGCATACCGTTTCTTCACCGAAAGCAAGGCAGTCACCACCCATTGGTTTGATGAAGAGGAAAAGACGACGACGAATGTTTCCACCTGGGATGGAACAATCTGATTTGTGGCTAATTTTCCGTGATACTGCGTTACGGCGACTCGAAATATCTGTATATTCCTTCGTCACCGTGCCTTGTCTAACGAAAAATTATCTCACAAATATTTAATAATTTGAAAAAGTCAAACAAAATTTTTCAAATTATTGTTTTTGGATAAATAAAGTGTAGGGCGGGGGCTTGCTCCCGCCGCAGAAAAAATATCAATATGCCCAATAATGAACTGCCGAAACGAAAACACCCGAGGTTAAAGCAATATGATTACAGCGCAAACGGTTATTATTTCGTGACAATTTGCTGTAAAGATATGAAATGCTTTTTCGGGAAAATCACGCATATTGCCGATAGCGCAGGGTGCTGTCTTGCTCCCAACGAAAGGGTTTATAATGATACAATTTTAACCCTTTCTCCCTATGGGCAAATTGCAGAAAAACAGTTGTTCGCATTGGAAGAACGATATGATTTTGTGACAATCGACAAATATGTGATTATGCCGAACCATATTCACGCAATTCTTATTCTTGACGGTGAAACGGCGGGAGCAAGCCCCCGCCCTACATTGTCTGATATAATTTGTGCCTATAAGTCATTAACCACGCGAAACTGTAATAAACTTTCAAATTGCACAGGTAGACAGATATTCCAAAATTCATTTTATGACAGAATACTCCCAAGTGAAGAAGGGTATTTGGAAGTTTGGCAGTATATTGATGAAAATCCACGCAAGTGGCAAAATGACGAATATTATACTTAATATATCGGAGGTATCTTTATGTTAAAAATCGGTATCATCGGTGCGGGGCGCATCGGTAAGGTACATTTGGAATCCATTTCCTACCATGTAAAAAATGCAACGGTTGTGGCTATGGCAGACCCTTTTATGAATGATGAAACAGAGGCTTTCATCAAGGGCTTCGGCGTTGAAAAAATCTATAAGGATTACAAAGAAATCATCAATGATGCAGAGATTGACGCAGTTATGGTTTGCTCGTCAACTGACACCCATGCGCCGATTTCCATTGAGGCGATTAACGCAGGCAAGCATGTTTTCTGCGAAAAACCGCTGGCTAATACCGTTGACAAAATTTTAGAAATCGCTGACGCATTGAAAGCACATCCCGAAGTAAAATTCCAGGTTGGCTTTAACCGTCGATTTGACCACAATTTCGCCGCAATTCGTAAGGCGTATGACGAGGGTAAAATCGGTGATGCACAAATTCTCAAAATCGCTTCCCGTGACCCCCAGGCTCCCCCTGTGGGCTACTGTGCGGCAAGCATTTTCCTCGATATGACCATTCACGATTTCGATATGGCTTGCTTCCTTACCAACAGCGATGTTTAGGAGTTGTATGTGTATGCGGATGCGCTCATCAACCCCGGCATTCGTGAATACGGCGATTTCGATACCGCCATTATCTCCATGAAAATGGCAAACGGTGCCCTTGCTGTTATAGACAACTCCCGTCAGGCAATGTACGGCTATGACCAGAGAGCAGAACTTTTCGGCTCAAAGGGTATGGTTGCAACCGCAAACGATACGCTTTCCTCCGCAGTGATTTCCACCGCAGACGGCGTAACAGGGGAGAAGCCCCTCTATTTCTTCCTTGAAAGATATATGGAAAGCTTCTCACAGGAAGTCAGAGAATTCTGCGATGCCGTTGAAAACGATACGGAAACACCCGTGGGTATCCATGCTGGCTTGCAGTCGGTGAAGATTGCACTTGCCGCCGAAAAATCGGCAAACGAGGGCAGACCGGTTAAACTTTCCGAAATTCAGTAATTGCGGCACACTATGGCAACGAATTTAGAGTTTGCGCAGTATGTCTGCGAACAAATTGCGCCTTGCGGCTGTGTGCGGTATCGCAAAATGTTCGGCGAATATATGGTGTATGTCAACGATAAACCGCTTTTCATGGTTTGCGACAATATCGTATTTGTCAAGCAGTTGGAAGTCCTTTCCGATTTGCTCGGCGAAAACGAAATCGGTATGCCTTATGCGGGCGCAAAACCGCATTACATCATAGACGCTGATGACCGCGAACAACTGCAAGCGGTGGTGAATTTGTTAGAGCCGTTGACGGCTTTACCGAAAAAACGCCGAAAGAAATCTTAAAAAGTAACCCCGCCGTTCTCATAAAGGAGAACGGCGGGGGATTTTGTTAAAACGGCTTTTGTCAAGCCTGTTCGGCAACAGCTCCTGCTGCTTCTGCCTGTTTTTCGCGGCGTTCTTTGAGTTCCCGTTCCACCTGCGCGCGTTTTTCGGGCGTGTAGCGAATGAACAACAGCGGAATAATGCTCAACAAACTTGCAAGTGCGGGTGTGAGCATCACAAGCGGCCAAATCAGGCGGTCAAATGCTGCGGATTGCGTGCCGACAAAAACAGTCGCGCTGTCGTCCACCGCCTTGTAGTCCATAAGGTGCAACGCGAGCGTGGCAAGGCCTGCCGTAATGCCGCTGGAAATTTTCGTGAAAAAGGTTTGCATCGAAAAGGTAACGCCCTCGGTGCGTTTGCCGGTTTTCCATTCCATATAATCAATGCTATCGCAGAAAATCGAGGTTTGCGCAATAGAGACTGCGCCTAAGGGGATGCACCCTATGCCGATAAGCCCCATGCCAATCCAAAGCCCTACGCCGTCATAGCCAACGAAATAGGCGATGACGCGCACCACGATGTTACAACTTTGCATAAAGATAAGCGCGTTGACATAGGATTTAAAAATCTTTTTCATTTTGTCGGCAAACAGCATACCGATAAAGCCCGGCGCGCCCGTAATGGCGGCATAAATGGTGGTTAAGCCCAACGCGCCGATAAAACTGCCCGCGCCCAAGAAATCGGCGGGTACTTTGTATTTAAAGAAGTAGGTAACCAGCTGACCGCCAAAGCCCACCGCGCCGAGCAAATTGGAAAGGGTTACGAGCAAGAGCATTTTGTTTTTGAATAACAGCGAAAAGCTCTCAAAAATCGAGGCCTGTTGCTGTTGGGGATTTACGCGAACGCGTTCTTGTGCGGCATAGGCGCGGTAGCTGAGCATGGCACCGCCCAACCCGAAAATCACGGCGAACACAAGCGTCATCAGCGCCATACTGCTGCCCGTGATATTGGCAATCATTTCAAGCACCATCGGAATGCCCATACTGAATATGCCGTATATGGTTGAACCGACGGTGCGCGCCCATTGCACGAATTTATCGCGTTCTGCGGAGTCGGGCGAAACCGCGGCGGTAATGCCCCACATGGCAACATCCTGCACCGTGTAGACCAAATCCCACGCGATATACATAATAATGAAATATGAAACGCGCAGCCACAACAGGCTTTCTTCCGTCGAGAAGACAATGAACAACAGCACCGTGGCAATGCCGACGGGCAACGGCGTATACCGCAAAATCGGGCGCAGTTTTTCGCCGTTTTTAAAGGTGTGGCGGTCAATCACCGAGCCGATAATCGGGTCGTTAATCCCGTCCCAAACCTTCATTACAATGAGCAGTACCGAGACCGTAATCGCCGGGAACATGGCAATGTCCGTCATAAAATAGGTGAAAAACGAACCGCCGATAAACGAATACACCAAATTTTGCCCGGCAAGCCCCGTGTAAAAACTCCTGCTTTCTTTTTTGCTGATATATTGCATTTTTGTTCACCGCATTTCATACCGTATTTTATATTCCTATTCTACACCCAAACCGCCGCCTGTTCAATCCTGACAATCGGGTAAAACTGCATAAAATTTCCCCGCTCTTTTTGAGCATTGTGCGGTCTGTTTGTTTCAGATTTTTTCGCCGGAATGTTTTGTCCGGAATTCGGTATCAAACCAATTTTGCTTTGGTGTGCATTTCGGTTGCCGTTTTGCACCGTATTTGGGAAATTTATGCAAAAAACTGTATAAAATACAGAAAAACACTTGATTTCATTGGCAAAATGCAATATGATAAAGAATATTATTTATTTTTCAGCAAGAAAAATATCGGGAGGCAGAACTTATGAAAGAAGAAAACCGAAAATACGCCGAAGTTGCCTATGACATTGTCAAAGACGCCGCCGAAAAAATCGGTTCGCGTTTGCCGGGCTCCGAGGGCGAACGGAAATATGCGCGCTATATGGGCGATAAGCTCCGCGAAATCGGCATTGAGCCGAAAACCGAGGAATTCGCCGTTTCGCCGCGTTCGTCTATCGGCGGCATTCCGTATGCGGGCTGGTTCGGGCTTGTAATGAGTGGTCTTGTGTACTTTGCGCTCGGCAACAGCGCGCTTTGGTTCGGTATGGCGCTTGCGGGTGTTTGTGTGCTTGTGTGGCTTGTGTTCAGCGTGTTTTTGTATAAAAAATGGTTTGATATGTTCTTCCCGCAGAAGATTTCACAGAATACATACGGCGAACTGTTGCCCGAGGACGGCAAATACGATTACACCATTATCCTTTCGGGGCACACCGACACCAGTTGGACTTGGCGCCATTCCGAACACGCTTACAAATACCGTGACAAGCCGATTTTGGGTATTCTTGCAACCTACGGCAAGGTCGGCTTCGGCGCGATTTGCGTGTTTTTCTTAATCGGCGTTTCGATTGCAATGTCTATCATTTTTGCAGGGTATTATGCGGGCGCCGCATGGGCATATATCGCTTTGAATTCAAATTCTTTGCAAAGCTTTTTGTTTGTTATGCATTTCTTGCCGCTTGTTACGGCCATCGGCAGTTGCTTTGTCATTATGTGGGGCGACCCGCACGAGGAAAACGCTTCCCGCGGGGCAATGGACAATGCCACCGGCTGTGCGTTGAGCTATGCGGTCACAAAGTATTTCAAAGAAAATCCCGATAAAATGCCGAAGAATTGCCGCATTATTGATTTTAACTGCGGTTCGGAAGAGGCTGGCTTGCGCGGCTCTATGGCGTTTGCCGAAGAACACAAGCATGACGATATGCTCAAAAATGCGTGGAATATCAATATTGACTCCGTCGCGGACAAAGAGTATTTTGAGGTCGTTATCAAAGACGATTGGCAATTTACCCGCTTTGATACCGATATGGAAAAAATGTTTAAAGACACATTCCAAGAACTCGGCATTGAAAGCAAAACAAACGGTTGTATTCATAACCCTGTCGGCGGCTGTGACAGCACCCCGATGACCAAAGCCGGCGTGAAATCCGTCACCTTTGCGGCGCAAAACCCGGTGCTGACCTATTATTATCACACTTGGCGCGACACCGCCGACCGCTTTGAACTCGAAACCGTCGGCGACGGCTTCGATGTAGTGCTCGGCGTGATTGACAAAATCGCTGCATTCCAAGAGGCAAACGGCTATAACGGCCCGCAGAAAAAATAAAAAATTCTGCCGAAAAGCGGCAGAGAAAACAAAAATCAACAGGGCAGTCATTGGACTGCCCTGTTTCGTTTTAATGGGGATGTAGGTTGCTCAGTCCTCTTTGAACACGCCGTCAAACAACGGTAATTTGGACATTTTCATCACGGCGCTGAACAGTCTGCCGCCCTGGACGGGCAACAATCTGCCAAAGTAATTCATAAACGCCGCGTCCATACCGAACACCATCAACTCGTGTTGCTTGTTAATGCCGTTCATAATCCATTTGACCATTCTGTCACAAGAGGTGCTGACCATATTGAGCATCTTTTGCGCCTTTTCGTCGGACGAGCCCTGGTTGCGGAAAATATCGGTCTTTGTAAAGCCCGGGCAAACAATGCCGACATAGCATTTGCCGCGCAGTTCTTCCCGCATAGACTCGGTCAAGGATTTGAGCGCCGCCTTGCTTGCGGAATACACCGAAGTGCCCGCCAAGGACATCAGCGCCGCCGAGGAGTCAATGTTGATAATCGCGGGGGAGGGGGACTCTAAAAGAAGCGGCAACAGCGCGTGCATGGAATACACCGCCGAATAGAAGTTGATATTCATTGCCTTTTCGATATCCTCAATCGAATAGTGCTGGAATTTGTCAAACTTCGGCAAAATGCCCGCGTTGTTGATGAGAATGTCGGGCTTGATGTTGTTTTCGTTGAGATAGTTCAAATAATTGTCCCAATTTGCGCGGTCGGAAACATCAAAAAGCTGATACGAGAACTTGTCGGCATATTCGCCGAGTTCCGCAACCAATGCTTCCATTTTCTGCTGGCTTCTTGCCACGCCCAAAACGGTGCAGCCGTGCTCTTTGATGAGTTTTTCGGTAATGCCCTTGCCCATACCGCTTGAAGCGCCTGTGACAATCACAGTTTTGTTGTCTAACCAATTTTTATCCATAGTCGCAATCTCCTTAAATATACAATTTATTCCTATTTATTTTAGCCTATCATATTGTGTTTTTCAAGCCTTTTTTCAAAATTTGCACACATCGCTTGCAAGAATGGTAAATTCCTGTTAAACTGAATTCGGAAGGACGGAACACGATGGAGTATACATTGATTTACAGCAAGCGCAAAACGCTGTCGCTGACGGTACAGCCGGATTGTACGGTGCTTGTCAAAGCGCCAACGGGCTACCCGCAAGCGAAAATTGCGCAATTTGTGCAAGCACACGAACAGTGGATTGCACGCGCAACCGCGCGACAGAAACAGCGTGCCGAAGCCGAAAATGCGCTGACCGAAAAGCGCATACAAGAATTGCGCGCGCTCGCCGAGGCCGAACTCCCGCGGCGGGTGGCATATTTCGCAAAGAAAATGGGCGTACAGCCAACAGGCATCAAAATCACCTCGGCAAAAACGCGGTTCGGCTCGTGCAGTGCGAAAAACAGCCTGTGCTTTTCGTGGCGGCTGATGCTTTACCCGCCCGAAGCGATAGATTATGTGGTGGTGCACGAACTCGCGCACATCCAAGAGAAAAACCACGCCCCCGCCTTTTACAAGGTTGTGGCGTCTGTGTTGCCCGACTACAAAGCACGCGAAAAACTGTTGAAAGGAAAATGAGAAAATATGGATATTCAGGAAAGAATGGCAAACGGGTACTTGTATTTGTCCGATGACAGCGAATTGCTCGCGGAACAGGCGGAATATTTGGAACTGTTGTATGACTATAACCACACCCGCCCGAAAGAGGTAGAAAAGCGGGCGGAAATTCTGAAAAAATTGCTTGCCGAAGTCGGCGAGGACTGCTATATTGAGCCGCCTTTGCACGCGAATTGGGGCTGTCACACACATCTCGGTAATGCGGTATATGCCAATTTCAACCTGACGCTTGTGGATGACGCAGATATTTATATCGGGGATAATTGTATGTTCGCGCCCAATGTGGTCATTGCCACGGCGGGACACCCGATAGAGCCGAATTTACGCAGAAAAGCGGCGCAGTTCAATATGCCCGTCCATATTGAAAACAATGTTTGGATTGGCACGGGCGCGATGATTTTGCCCGGTGTGACCATCGGGGAAAATTCCGTCATCGGCGCGGGCAGTGTGGTGACAAAAGACATTCCCAAAAACAGCGTCGCCTACGGCAATCCCTGCCGCGTCGTGCGGGAAATCAACGAACACGACCGCGAATATTATTACAAAAACCGCAAAATCGATATCGAATAATGCAATACAAGAGGGCTTTCACGATGAAAACAAATGCAATCAAACAGTTTTACAAAAAGAACGGCACCCTGTTGATATTTACTCTGCTTGCAAGTGTTGCGGCGGCGGTGCAATATGCTTTTCGTATCAACTCTGTTTTTATTGATATTACGGTATTTGACGGCTTTTCGGCGATACTTATGGGCTTGTCGGTGATAACGGCGCTTACACTGCTTGTCTTAGCCGTTTTAACATACAATGGGATTGAAAAGCACGGCAAAAAGATTTGTGACAGCCGCGCGTTTTCGTGTATTGCCATTCTTGCGGAATGTTTCGCGGCATTTTTCGTTATTTTCAATCTCGGTAATCTGATCGGCGCAGGGGAGGAAACCACGCCGGTAATGCTTAAAATGCTTGCGAAAGGGTTGCCGCTCTTTTTGGGACTGTGTACGGTTACCTTTTTGCTGTGTATTTATCCCGCACTTAAAAACGGCGTGCTGAAAAAATGCATTGCCGCCGTTTTGGCGCTCGGCGTGCTCGTGAGTGCTTTGTGGACGCTGTTGCCGTATTGCCATTACAAAATTACCTCTGCCCCGATGGTGATAGACAGCGGTGAAAACTATGCCGTGGTGTTTGCAACCAACGATACGGGTACGGGCTTTTTGGAATACAGTTACAACGGCGAAACTTACAAATTGTATGATGAAAATGCAGGCAGACTGAAAGGCGACAGCAAAATCCACGCCGTTAAAGTGCCGAAAGCACATTTGGAGGGAAGCACCTACCGTGTCGGCTCCACGCGCGTTTTGGAAGAACGCAGTTACGGCGGGCGCTCGGGCAAAACCGTGTATTCCGCCGACTATATCTTTACCGCCCCCACAGGAGATACCCAGACCTATTTGAGCGTTTCCGATTGGCATACAAGACTGCAAAAAGCATATGATGCCATTGCGTCTGTCGGCGATTTTGACGGCGTGATTTTGCTCGGCGACGCTGTGCCGGGGCTGATGTTTGAAGATGATATTGTCGAAAATATCGTGGAATTCGGCGGCACGGTATCGGGCGGCACCAAGCCCGTGATATATGTGCGCGGCAACCACGAAACGCGTGGCGGCTATGCCTCGAAATTGGCGGATTACCTCGGTTTGGACGGCTTTTATTATGAAACCGCTTACGGGGACTACAATTTCCTTGTGCTTGACAGCGGCGAGGATAAACCCGACAACCACCCCGAATACGGCGGTATGGTCAATTACGGTGCCTACCGCGCGGCAATGGTCGATTGGCTTTGCACTTTGCCGAAATCCGAAAATAAAACGCTGACGCTCGTGCACGACAGCGACATTGCCATTGAAGAAGATTTGCGCACGCGCGCACAAACCGAACTTTTGCGGCTCGGCGCCACGCAGATTTTAAGCGGACACTACCATATTTGCGACTATAAAGAAGAAAACGGCTTGCGCATTTATGTAGACGGCGGGCACAAAGACGGCGCGTTTATTGCAAGCAAATTGACACTCACTGCGGACGGCTACCGTTTGGAGGCGTGGAATAACAGCGGCGAACAGGTGTTCTCGAAAGATTTGGATTGGTAACAGGAAAAACTGTGTTCACCTGTTGGGTTCACAATATAAGGTGAGGAGAGTCGAACCCGATATGGTTTAAAACGGTATATTTCCGCTTGAACTGCGTTAAAAATCTCGCCATACGGCAGTATGGCAGCGATTTTATGTCTTGTTCAAACGAAAATCTACTTGTTTTAAACTGCTCTGCACCGAAAATGCAGAGAGTACGGATGGATTTTTACTTTTGAAACGGCAGTCGGGCTAACGCCCGACAACGGTGAAAAAGTGAAAAGCCGCCGTAATATCAAATTTTCGGCATATTGTGTTCGACTCGCCTCACCTTAAATATGTTCATCGGTAGGGCGGGAGAGATTCCCCTGAAAGGGGAAATGTCTGCTATAATAGAGTTGGGCGGGGGCTTGCTCCCGTCGCAAGGTGCCTGAATTCGGAAAATTTGCTCTCGCCGCAGTTTCTTACGACATTCCAAGGAACGGGACGACCGTTCAACATAGTTGCATGATATATACAAGGGAAGACAGCGTGCAGTTGGACACAAATGTCTACTATTGCCTTCAAACATCCGCCGCACTTACAAAAATCTCCCGAAAATTAAAAAAATCCCCGAAAAGCATTTGACAAATCCTGTGTACGGTGTTATAATACCAATCACTAACACGCTTTAAAGTTTTAAAGCGACAAACAACAGCAAACACAGGAGAGATAGGCATGGCAAGAAAAGGCAATTTAATGGGTGTCCGCGACGACATCAAGGTGCTTGACGCAACCATTCGTGACGGCGGGCTCTGCAACAATTTTGAATTTACGGACGAATTTGTCACCGAGCTTTATAAAACCAACATCAAAAGCGGCGTGGATTATATGGAATTCGGCTACAAGGCGAGCCGCAATTTGTTTAACGAAGCGGATTTCGGCAAATGGAAATTCTGCAAGGAGGAGGACATCCGCGCCATCGTCGGCGAGAATGTCTCCGATATGAAAATTGCGGTGATGGCAGATGTCGGGCGCTGCGATTTCAAAACGGATTTCTTGCCGAAAAGCGAAAGCGTCATTGATATGGTGCGCGTGGCGTGCTATATTCACCAAATCCCCGCGGCGATTGAAATGATTGCGTATTTCCACGAACTCGGTTACGAAACCACCTGCAATATTATGGCGATTTCGCAAGCGAACTTAAATCAGGTCGAAGAAGCGCTCGAAATGCTGGGCAATTCCCCTGTTGATGTTATTTATTTGGTCGACAGCTACGGCTCTTTGTACCCCGAAAACGCTTCTGAACTTGCCCAAACCTATTTGGCGGCGGCGGAAAAATCGGGCAAAAAGGTCGGTTTCCACGCGCACAACAATCAAAATTTGGCGTTTGCCAATACGATTGAAACGCTTTCTTACGGCGTATCGTTCCTCGACGCTACCGCACAGGGTATGGGGCGCGGCGCGGGCAACTGCGCAATGGAGCTGTTGCTCGGTTTCTTAAAGAATCCGAAGTACAATCTTTACAGCCTTTTGACTTTTATCGAGAAATATATGTTGCCGTTAAAAGCATCGGGTGTCACTTGGGGCTATGATTTACAGTATATGTTCACAGGACAGTTGAACCGCCACCCGCGCGAGGCGATGACCTTCACCGCCGAGGGACGAAGTGATTACTGCGAATTCTACAAATCGTTGCTTGATAATTTTTAAACTGTATTTTGCGCCCTCGCTTGTGCGGGGGCGCAAATTTTACCGAAACTTTTTTCTACGAACGCGGTGGGGCGCGGGTGTCCGGTGGACACCTCTGCGAATGAAATGAGCAGAAGCGCTTCCTGAGCCGGCAGGCGAGTAATTCAAGCCCCCGCCCTACCCAAAAAATGTATTTTGTGCGTAGGGAACGGTCGTACCGTTCCGTAAAATCACATCAAATTACGCGGGCGAACGCAGTTCGCCCCTACGGTGTGTAGGGAACAACCTCAGTGTTGTTCCGCGAAATTACATCAAACCTTACGGGCGGGCGTGGAGAGTGAGCCTCTACGCTTGTACTGTATTTCGTGCGTAGGGAACGGTCGTACCGTTTCTCAGCCACATACTGAAAGATATCTATAAAAAACTTTTGAAAAAGTGCGAAAAAAGCAAAAATTTTGCTTGACGAAACCGGTTTTGTATGCTATTATATTCGAGCGTTGAAAATGCTGGTGTAGCTCAGTTGGTAGAGCAGCTGATTTGTAATCAGCAGGTCGGGGGTTCGAGTCCGTCCACCAGCTCCACCCTTGATGCAAACTATGGTCGGACTCGAACCCTGTGAGGGTGAGCACCGTAAAGAAAACAATCCGGTGGATTGTTTTTAGGTGCGAAGTGCGAGGGCGGTACTGTTGCGAAGCAACGGTGACCGAGCACGGAAAGCACGCGAAGCGTGATTTCGTCCGTCCACCAGCTCCACCCTTGATGCAAACTATGGTCGGACTCGAACCCTGTG